>JBKJTD010000389.1:0-4949 GCA_046590915.1 Vicinamibacterales bacterium | reverse complement strand
CTTCAACGCGACCGACGGTGCCGGGGATCAGTTCTTCGCTGGCCACCCCGATCTCACCGATGAGCGTATCGATTTCCGGCCGCTGGGGGTCGTGCTGCACCCACGAGAGCAGGCGCGCCCGGAAGATGACCAGCGTCGCGACCGACAACACCGAGAACAGCAGCAACTGGACCCACAAGGGACCTGCCATGCCGAAGCCCGCCAGCACGCCGACGGTCAATGCCGCGATGCCGAAAAAAATCACATAAAACCCGCCCGCGGTCGCCAGTTCTGCCAGAACCAGCAGCAACCCCAACACGAGCCAATGCCACCACAGGATTTCCATAGGGTTACTCCGCCGTAATCATATACGGACAAAAGCGGTCACCAGGTCCATATGGACATCCCGCCTGTACCCTCCGGCACACTCCCGAAGCGGCGGCATTGGCAGACAATTGCTCACACCGGCGAATCCCGCAATCACCGAGACCCCGTGAGGCGTTCCATGCAGATTCCAACAGAGCCGATTGGCAGCATCCCGAGACCGCCGGAATTGATTCAGGCCCTTGAAACCGCCGACAGCGACGATGCCCGTCTGGAGCCGCTCTTTCTGGCGGCTATCCAGGACACGATTGAGCGGTTTGAAGCGACCGGGTCCCCCATCATCACGGATGGCGAGCAGCGGAAATATCAGAATTTCTGGACCTACTGCGTCCATGGCCTTCGCAACACGGCCCCTGACGGCTTCAGGATTCCGTTTGCCGCCGGCCACACGCGTCGAATGCCGAGGCTCACGAGCGGGCCGTTCACATACAAGCGGTACGCGGATCGATATCTCGACGTGGCGGCGCGTTTTGCACACGTGCCGCTCAAGCAGGCCGTGATTTCGCCGTCGGCGTTGAGCCTCATGTATCCCGCCGAGCGGCTCGCGGACTATCCGCGCGACCAGTTCATCGACGACCTGCTGCGCGAGCACGTCTTGGAGGTGCGTCGCTGCTTCGACAAGGGGGCGCACAAGGTGCAGGTGGATTTCACCGAGGGCCGGCTCGCCATGAAGCTCGATCCGTCGGGCGAGCTGCTCGCCAGTTTCATCGATCTCAACAACCTCGCGCTCTCGAAACTGACCGCGGAGGAACGCACGAAGGTGGGCGTCCATACGTGCCCCGGCGGCGACCGCGACTCCACCCATAGTGCCGACGTGGACTATGCGGCGCTTCTGCCGAGCCTGTTCGAGCTGAACGTCGGCAATTTCTATCTGTCGCTCGCCGGCGAGCGGGAACCGGTGCGTGTGCTCGAAATCATCCGCGACAACATCAAGCCCGGCCAGCGGATTTTTATCGGCGTCGTCGCACCGATCGATTCTCGGATTGAGACCGTCGCAGAGATCCGGGACCGTGTCCTGCAGGCGGCCAAGTACATCCCGGTCGACCAGCTTGGCACAACCGACGACTGCGGCTTTGCGCCCTTCTGCGATGACAATTCCACGACCCGCGACAAGGCCTTCGAGAAGATTCGCCGGCGCGTGGAAGGTACGGCCCTCGCCGCGCGGATCCTGGGGGGCAGCTAAGTGGCCCGCAACGAAGATGAACTGATGCGCGCCGCGGCCTTGGAGAACGTCAAGGCCACACTTGCGGCGCGACAGCGGGCGGAGCAGGCGCTTGAACAACGGACCTCTGAGCTGGCGCACTCACTCTCGCTGGTGCGTGCGACCCTCGAATCGTCGGCAGACGGCATTCTCGTCACCGATCGCGGAACGATCACCGACTTTAATGAACGCTATCTTCAGATGTGGTCGGTGTCGAGCGAGCTGGCGGCCGCACGTGACCATTACGTCGTACTGAAGGGGATCGCGGACCAATTCGACGACCCTCAGCGCTTCCTCGACAGAGTGGACCACATCTATGACACCTCTCCACCTGAAAGCTACGACCTGCTCGAGCTCGCCGACGGCCGCACATTTGAGCGCGTCTCGAAAGTACAGATCGTGGACGGTCAGGAAGTCGGGCGCGTGTGGAGCTTTCGAGACATTACGGATCGCAGGCGGGCCGAAGAGGCGCTGCGCGACGAAACCCGTATCCTCGAGATTCTGAACAAGACCGGCGCTGCCGTGGCGTCCGAGTTGGATGTGCAGGCGCTGGTGCAGACGGTGACCGATGCCGCCACGGAGCTGAGCGGGGCGCAGTTCGGGGCTTTTTTCTACAATTCAATCGACGAGCAGGGCGATGCCTACATGCTGTACGCCCTCTCGGGTGCGCCGCGTGAGGCGTTCCAGGATTTCGGGCACCCGCGTGCCACTCCCCTGTTCGGGCCAACCTTCAAGGGTGCGCCACCCATCCGGCTGGCCGACGTCATGAGGGACTCGAGGTATGGGCAGATGCCGCCCCATCACGGCATGCCGCACGGACATCTGCCGGTGCGCAGCTACCTGGCCGTCCCGGTCATTTCGCGCAACGCGGAAGTGATCGGCGGGTTGTTCTTCGGCCACCCTGAGCCCGGTCAATTCACCGAACGCAGCGAGCGCCTGATCGTGGGAGTGGCCGCACAAGCGGCCATTGCGATCGACAATGCGCGTCTCTACGAGAGTGAACGCGCCGCGCGCACGACGGCCGAACGCCTCAGTGAGATGAAGGACCGCTTCCTCGCCAATCTCTCACACGAACTGCGGACACCCTTGAACGCGGTGCTGGGCTGGGCGCAGATTCTCCGGCGCGGGGTCAAGGACGGCGTCGACCTGCAGAAGGGGCTCGAAGCGATTGAGAGAAACGCGCGCGTCCAGAGCCAGCTGATCGGGGACCTGCTCGATACGAGCCGCATTACCTCAGGCAAGGTGCGGCTCGACGTGCAGCCGCTCGCCCCCATTTCGTTCATCGATGCGGCCGTGGAGACTGTTCGTCCGGCGGCGGATGCGAAAGGCATCCGGCTCATCTCGCTGCTCGACCCCGATGCGGGGCCCATCTCAGGCGATCCAGCCCGCCTGCAGCAGGTGCTGTGGAATCTGCTCACGAACGCGATCAAGTTCACGCCCAAGGGCGGCAAGGTGCAGGTCACGCTCGAACGGGTGAACTCGCACATCGAAATCAGTGTCAACGACACGGGCATCGGCATCCACCCCGAGTTTGTGCCTCACGTGTTTGAGCGATTCCAGCAGGGCGACTCTTCAACGACCAAAACCTACGGGGGGCTGGGGTTGGGCCTCTCCATTGTCAAACATCTGGTCGAAATGCATGGTGGCTCGGTGAGGGCGTCCAGTCCCGGTCACGATCAGGGGGCCACGTTCTCCATACACCTGCCGCTGACGGCCGTGCGGGCGCCCACGTACGACGAAGAGCGCATGCATCCCCAGGCGCAGCCTCTGACGATGATTCCGTTTGAGCACGTCGATTTGTCCGGTATTACCGTGCTCGTCGTCGACGACGACCCGGATGCGCGCGAGATGATCAAACGCCTGCTGTCTGAGTGCTCGGCCCGGGTCCTGACGGCAGCAACAGCGGACGAGGCCATGACGCTTGTTGCAATCCAGGCGCCTGACATCCTCTTGAGCGACATCGGCATGCCCGAGGTCGACGGCTACGAATTGTTGAAGATGGTCCGCGCAAGGGAGAACAGCGGGGGCAAGAGGATTCCGGCCGTGGCGTTAACCGCGTTCGCGCGCTCGGAAGATCGCATCAAGGCACTGCGCGCAGGTTTTGTCGCTCACGTCGCAAAACCCGTCGAGCCCTCAGAACTGCTCGCCACGCTCCTCGCGTTTTCGGGACGACGGTTGTGACGGCTGGAATCGAGCCCGAAGGCCACGGCGCGCAGCGAGCGGAGTGCCGGGGGTGGGAATCGAACCCACACGACCCTTGCGGGTCTCGGGATTTTAAGTCCCGTGCGTCTGCCAGTTTCGCCACCCCGGCGCGCGGACGTCTGAGTGTACCTGAACGCTGAACCCTGAACCCTGAACCCGTGGCTCCGGTGGCATTACAATGCCCGCCATGACCAGACTGCTTTCGCTCATCGCTGCCTGCCTGCTGTCGACAACGCTCGCGTCGGCAGAGCCGATCAAGTTCGCGCGCTACCCCCATGTCAGCCAGGGGAAGCTGGTGTTCAGCTACCACGGCGATGTGTGGATCGCGAACGAGAATGGCTCCAACCCGCAACGCCTGACGGCGCATGTGGCCCGCGACGTGTTTCCGCGGTTATCGCCCGATGGGCGCTGGGTCGCCTTCTCTTCGGATCGTTACGGCAATAACGACGTGTTCATCGTGCCGTCTGGTGGGGGCGAGCCCAGGCAGTTGACGTTTGCGACAACGCCCGAGACGGTGCTCAATTGGACGCCCGACGGCACGGGCGTGCTGGTCTCCACCAGTCGCGCCGTCAGTCCGTGGCGCTCTCCCCTGTTCATAGTGCCGATCGACGGCACGGTGCCTACGCCACTGCCGATCGACGGCGGCGTGCAGGGCATGCTCAATCGCGACGGCACCGTGCTCGCCTTCAACCGAGCGGGGGGCAGTTACTGGCGCAAGGGGTACCGCGGCAACCGCGCCGACGACATCTGGGTGCAGAACCTGAAGACGCAGACCATCACCCGTCTCACCGACACCAACCTGCGCGACTACAAGGACTTTACCCAGGACGTGTACCCGATGTGGGGATCGGACGGCCGCATTTACTTCGCCTCCGAACGCAGCGGGCACTTCAACATCTGGAGCATCGCCTCCACCGGTGGCGCGCCCGCGCAGGTCACGAGGCACGACGATGACGGAGTGCAGTTTCCGTCGATAAGCCCGGATGGAACAACCATCGCGTACGAAAACGAGTTCGAGATCTGGACGCTGAAAGTCGGGCAGCGCAATCCGACGCGCGTGGTCATCGACATGGCTTTTGATCGGCAGCGTAATCTGTCGCGGACGGTACAGATCCAGAATCGACCCGACAGTTTTTCGATCACACCTGACGGCGATTACGCGGCGGTTGATACACGCGGCGAG
>JBKJTD010000296.1:0-16357 GCA_046590915.1 Vicinamibacterales bacterium | reverse complement strand
GCCAATCGGCACCATGCCGTCGATGGCCTTGAGACCCGTCTGCATCGGCTCCTTGACCGGCTGCCGATCAACAACGCCGGGCGCGATGCGCTCGATGGGGAGGAACTGGTTGGTCGCGATCGGGCCCTTGCCGTCGATCGGTTGACCGAGGGCGTTGACGACGCGTCCGAGCATCGCATCACCAACGGGCACCGAGATGATGCGGCCGGTGCGCTTGACGGTGTCGCCTTCCTTGACGCCCGTCGAGCGGCCCAGGAGCACGGCGCCGACGCTCTCTTCTTCCAGGTTCAGCGCAATGCCGTACAGGCCGTTAGGAAACTCAAGCATTTCGCCGGCCATCGCGCGTTCAACGCCATGGAGTCGCGCGATACCGTCACCCACCGAGATGACCGTGCCCACTTCGGCAACGTCCACGTCCACACTGAAATTGCCAATCTGGTCGCGGATGATTTTGGAGATTTCTTCGGCCTTGATCTGCATCTATCGTTCCTGAAGTTGTTCTTACGCCTGGGCCAGCAGGCGCTGGCGCATCTTCTCGAGTTGACGGGTGAGGCTTGCATCGAACACGACGCTGCCGACGTGGGCGATGATGCCGCCCATGATGTCGGGGTTGACCGATTCCTGAATGCGGACGTCGGCGCCCGACGCGGTGCTGAGTGCCTGTGCGAGTGCCGCGCGCTGGCCGTCGGGCATCGGCGTCGCGGTCACGACTTTCGCGTCCATGATTTTCTGGTGAGTCATGACGCGGGCGGTGAAGGCCGTCGCGACATCGGCGAGGCTTGAAAGGCGATCGCGATCCGCGAGCATGAGCAGGAGGCGTCGCACTTCAACGGTCACGTCGCCGGCGCTGTTGAGCACCTGCTCGAGCACGGCGCGTTTCTTCGCCACTGGAACGGCCGGGGACGTCAGCGCGGCTTTCAGCTGTGCGTGTCCATGCACCAGCTCGACAAATGTCGTGAGATCGCGCTCGGCGCGCGAGACATCGCCGGAGGTGTTAACGACTTCGAAAAGGACCGCGGCGTAGCGCCGGGCGGCCGAACGTGCACTCATGAGCGTTGGGGGCCTCCGCCGGGGTAATCGGACCCCGGCAAAACAAACATTTATACCATGTACATCGGGTCTCTAGCGAAGCCTGACAAGCGCTCCGGACTCGGAACGGGGGGACACCTCACCCACGATCACGGCCGGAACCCCCGCTGCGCGCTCGGCTTCGACAAACGCGGAGGCGTGATCGGCGGGCACTGAGAAGAGCAGGCCGCCGGATGTCTGCGGATCACAACAAATAAGGAAAAGTTCCGGTCGAACCCCGGGATCAACCGCCAGGAGGTCGTAGTGGCGCTGGTTTGAGCGCCCTCCGCATGGCAGGTTTTGGACCGCCAGGTCGATGGCTCCGGCAAGAACTGGCAGGGAGTCCGCGAAAATGGTGAGCGTTACGCAGCTCGCGAGTGCAATTTCGGTCGCATGCCCTGCAAGACCAAAGCCTGTGACATCGGTGCAGGCGTGAACCCATTGGGCGGGCATGTTTCTGCCGACGTCCGCTGCTGTCCTGTTCAAGGTCAACATGGACAGAACCGCCGCAGACAGCTGCTCTGTGGTTGAACGACCAAATTTTGTCGCTCGAACAATAATGCCCGTTCCGAGTGGCTTGGTCAGGACAAGTTGGTCCCCGACTCTGGCTCCGGCATTTTTCCAGATCTTGTCTGGATGGACATCCCCTGTGACCGAGTAGCCGAACTTCACCTCCGGGTCGGTCACGGTATGCCCGCCCAGAAGCGCCACGCCTGCTTCTCGCAACTTGTCGGATCCGCCACGAAATATTTCTCGGACCACCTCTGGAGCCGGACCGTCCTTTGGCAAGGAGGCTATGGCCAGAGCGGTCTTGGGAATGCCGCCCATCGCGTACACATCGCTGAGCGCGTTGGCGGCCGCGACTTGTCCGAAGACGTACGGGTCATCGACCATCGGCGTGAAAAAATCGACAGTCTGCACCAGCGCGGAGGTGTCAGACCAGCGGTACACGCCCGCGTCATCCGAGGTGCTGAAGTCGACGAGCACACGATCGTCCACATGCGCTGCGGGCAATCCGTGCATGACCGCATCAAGTTCTGCGGGGCCCAGCTTGCTCGCGCAGCCGGCACAATCCGCGTATTCAGTTAAGCGCTTTGGTTCCATATCGGTCCAGGGTCCTACAGGGTCCACGGTCCACGGTTCAAGGGCTTGCTAGTCTTCGGTTAACAACTCGAAGATTCGTTGCAGTTCGTCTTCGCTCGTGAAGTCGATTTCAATACGGCCACGCTTGCCCTTTCGGATGATGCGCACGCGGGTGCCAAGCGCCAGCTTCAGCTGATCTTCCGCAGCACGCGTATTTGGATCGATCTTCGGCGGTTCCGGTGCGGCTTTATCGCCAGGCGTCGCCTCAAGTTCCCGCTTCACGAGTGCTTCGGTGTCGCGCACGGAGAGTCCACGCGCAATGACGTCACGGCCCACTCGGCGTTGCGACGTGTCATCAGTGAGCGATAACAACGCGCGGGCGTGTCCCATCGCGAGTGCGCCTTCATTGAGCGCCGTCCGAACTTCCGCAGGCAGACGGAGCAGGCGCATGTAGTTGGAGACCGTCGCGCGGTCCTTGCCGACCTGGCGCGCTATGTCTTCCTGCGACATCCCGAGTTCATCGGTCAGGCGCCGGTACGCCTGCGCTTCTTCGATCGGAGTGAGATTTTCGCGCTGAATGTTTTCAATCAGCGCCACTTCGAGCAACTTGTCGTCGGGGATTTCTTTGACCGCCACCGGGACTTTGAGTAACCCTGCGCGCTGCGATGCGCGCCAGCGGCGTTCTCCCGCGACGATCTCGTACTGATTGCCCGCGCGGCGGACGACGATCGGTTGGATCACGCCGTTGGCACGAATCGACTGCGCGAGTTCCTCGAGCTTTGCCTCGTCCATCTGCAGCCTGGGCTGACGAGGATTGGGCACAAGGAGATCGATATCAAGTTCCTGCGCGCGTGGGCGTTCAAGTTGCGCCGCCTGCTCACGCACGGGGGGAGGTGGGGTGTTCGGAATCAGCGCGCTAAGACCCCGGCCGAGCGCTGGGCGTTTGGTTGCCATGATTACCTCTTCTCCCGAACCAGAAATTCGCGTGCAAGCGCCACGTAGGCTTCGGCGCCTCTCGAACGCGGGTCATACAGAATGACCGGCTTGCCGTGACTTGGCGCTTCCCCGAGGCGGACGTTGCGCGGGATCACAGTCTTGAAGACCTTGTCTCCAAAATATTCGCGAATATTTCCGCCGACCTGTTGCCCCAGGTTCGTGCGGTCGTCATACATCGTCAACAACACGCCCTCCACTTCGAGACCGGGATTAAGCGACGTGCGCACGCGGTCGAGTGTCGACATGAGATCGGCAATGCCTTCAAGCGCGAAGTATTCACAGTTGAGCGGAATCAAAACTGCGTCGGCGGCGACGAGCGCATTCAAGGTGAGCAGCCCGAGCGACGGAGGGGAATCAATGAAGATGAAGTCATATTCCCCACGCAGGGCGTCGATGAATTTTTTGAGACGTTTGTCGCGGTCGGGGAGTGCGACCAGCTCAATTTCCGCTCCCGTGAGATGACGGTCAGCCGGCACGAGAAACAGATGCTCGATCGCGGTCGGCAAGACGAAGTCGCGGGCGACGACGCCGTCGCCCGTCAACGCGTCGTAGACGGTTCCCACCTCGGTCGCCTGATCTTTTTGTCCGACGCCGGATGTCAGATTCGCCTGCGGGTCCATGTCAATGACGAGGATCCGCTGGTCCGCGAGGGCCAGACACGCCGCGAGATTGATCGCGGTCGTGGTTTTGGCGACGCCACCTTTCTGATTGGAGACCGCGATCACTCTAGTTTTTTTGGTCATATGGAATAAAACACAGCTACCTATTTTGGCTGCATGGTGATTCTAACGTACGCAGACATTCTTGGGGTCCAGGGGTCGAGCTCACGAAGGCTACTTGGAATTCACAGGCCATCCAAGAGCCGAGCCAACTCGGGGTTGCGCTGATGGGGTTCCACGTGGAACACAGAGACGGCGGGAAGAGTGAAGGATGATTTTTAGGATGGCGAAGAGGCCGCACACAACAACGACGTCGACACTTGGAGGCCGGAGCTTCAACTCCGGCTGGAAACTTTGGTTAGCATATATGAGAAGAGTTCTCAGGGATCAGCAGGTCGGTTCTTGCGCTCGCGTTGGACAGGCCCAGGATCACATTGTGTTCGAGGATTGAAGAGAGGTGTGCGCGGAACAGTCGGCGCTCAAGGAGCGCATTGAACTAGCCATGAAAGCACGGGACAGACTGGATAGGATGGGCGTGAGACGGTTTCATGAAGGCATGTTCCACGTGGAACAGAGCGCGGACGGTCGCACTCTCGCCAATGCGCCCCATGCAGCCTTCACGATAGTGTCAGCCCGTCCGAGAGTTTTCGCACCAACGGGCCAAACGCACAGTTCGCGCAGGCACTCGAGGCGTTGTATTCGCTGAGTCACTGGAGATCCAAAAGCCTTCGTCGCCCTGGCTCCTAGTGAATTCACAACGAGGGATGGAGGGCTGGGAGTCTTTATATAAAATAAAAAACTCCCAGTCCTCCATGTCTCGTTGTGAGCATTCGAATCAGCTCTCTATATCGTGCCAGTGAAGCCTATGGGACACCGGGATATTTGGATACTAAAAACAACGTAAGTCATTTATTTAGAACAGTTTATCGTTCTTATTGAGCACCACAAGCTGACTCCCAATCGACGGGAGCAGCACCTCGGTGTGCCCAGACGTGAATGGGGGCGCAAACTCGGCTTTGGTTGACGCCTCGGAGCCAAACATGAAGAGCCGGCCGCCGGGACGCAGGAATGCCTGCATCGCGTTCAGAAGTTTGCGATCCGGGCGAACAGCGCGGACGGTCACGATGTCAGCTGATTCGTGCAGCTCGGCGCGAGACAGCAGTTCTTCCAGGCGGCAATTCTCAACCGAGCCTCGCTCAACGGCGAGTTGGCGCATCACTTCGCGGAGGAACGCACACTTGCGAACCTTCACCTCCACCATGATCAACCGAACGCTCGGACTGGCCAGCATGAACGGAATCGCCGGGGAACCGCCACCACTCCCAACGTCGAGCACCAGACCATCGCCGGCCTCCACCCGCCTCGCAGCCAGCACGGGCTCCACAATCAACCGATCCACGGCATCGTCTGACAGCGGATCCAGAGGGAGCGCCGTGAGATTAATCTTCCTGTTCCATTTGGCCAGGAGTTCGACGTAGGCGGCGAGATTCGACAGCACGTCGGCAGGTACGTCGACACCAGCCTTGGTCAATCGCCGGGAAAGCCGGTTTAGTGTCTCTCGCTCAGCCACGGAAGCATTCTGTCACCGTCTTGCGAGCCGGGACGCCACGACGGCAACGGCGGCAGGCGTCACTCCGGGGACGCGGCCAGCCTGACCGAGCGTCGTGGGTCGCACAGACGAGAGACGCTCCACCACTTCACGCGACAAGCCGGGAATCCCAAGGTACTGAAATTCCGTCGGGATGACCCGCTCACTCTGCGATTCCACGCGGGCGCGCTGTTGCGCGTGCCGGATCAAATAGCCGCGATATTTGCACTCGGCTTCGAGGGTTCCGCGATCCACCTCACGGGTGTCGTCAAGATCGAGCGAGCAGCCGGCTGCAATCACGTCGCCGACTGACACGAGGGGTCGTCCCAACGCTTCGGCGGCCGTGGAATGAATCCCGCTTACGTGCACCCTTGTGGAGGCGAGCGCCGCGCGATTGGATTCCAGGCGCACTGAGCGGGACGAGAACTGTTCCCACCGGGAGTCACGCACAAGACCAACAGCACGCCCAATCGGCGTGAGTCGCAGATCCGCATTGTCGATACGCAGCGCAAGCCGATGTTCGGCGCGTGAAGTAAACATGCGGTACGGCTCGAGGCACCCCTGCGTCACCAGGTCATCGATGAGTATCCCAATGTAGGCCTCATCTCGTCGCAGGACCACGGGCGCTTCCGCCTGCACCTGCCTCGCCGCGTTGATACCCGCCATCACGCCCTGAGCCGCAGCCTCCTCATATCCAGACGTGCCATTGATCTGCCCGGCGAAAAACAATCCGGGCACACGCTTCGCTTCCAGCGAAAGTGATAACTCCGTGGGCTGAATGAAGTCGTATTCCACCGCGTACGCATGCCGCAGCAACACGGCATCCTCCAACCCTGGCATCGCATGCACGATCACGTCCTGCACGGCGGCCGGCAGACTCATCGACATGCCGTTGACATAAATCTCGTCAACATCCAACCCTTCCGGCTCAAGAAAAATTTGATGCCGCTCCTTGTCGGGGAACCGCATGATCTTGTCTTCGAGCGACGGACAGTACCGTGGGCCCACACCGGTGATCTGGCCGTTGTAGAGCGGCGATTGCGCAATGTGACTGCGCACCAACTCGTGCACATCCATCGTTGTGTGCAGGATGTGGCACGCGATCTGGGGTGACGTAATCTCCGTCGTTTCATAGGAGAACGGCACAGCCGGCGTATCACCGAGATCTTCAATGAAGCGTGAGAAGTCGATGCTCCTGCGATCGAGACGCGGCGGCGTGCCGGTCTTCAGCCTCCCCATTTCAAAACCGAAGCCGCGAAGTGACTCAGCGAGATGGTGCGTCGGCGGCTCGCCCGCGCGACCGGCTGGGCGTTGCACATCACCGATGTGAACGAGCCCATTCAAAAACGTCCCTGTCGTCACAACAAGTGCCCGGCACCCGACGATACTTCCATCTTCAAATGCGAGACCAACGATGCGGTTGTTCTCGACCAGCACTGTGCCCGCGCGCTCATAGAGCCACGTGATATTGGGCTCAGCCGACAGAGCGTCTTTGACCCACGCGCCGTAGCGCTTCTTGTCCGCCTGCGCGCGGGGCGACCACACCGCCGGGCCACGGCTGCGATTGAGCAATTTGAATTGAATGCCGGTCGCGTCGATCGCGTGACCCATCAGCCCACCCAGCGCGTCGATTTCCCGAACGAGATGTCCCTTCGCGGTGCCCCCGACCGCAGGATTACACGGCATCAGTGCCACGGTATCGGGCGAGAGGGTACAGAGGCCCACTCGACATCCCATCCGGGCGGCCGCCCATGCGGCTTCAACCCCCGCGTGGCCGGCGCCAATGACGATGATGTCGAAGTCGGCGCGCATTATTTGCCAATGCAGAAGTGACTGAAGATGTGCGCGAGCACATCATCCGGTGTGCGTCGTCCGCTCAACCATTCCAGCGACTGGCGGGCGTCACCGAGTTCAGCAAGCACGATTTCTTCGGTCGCGCCCGCTTCCGCAGCGCTGATGGCCCGAGCCACGGCATCCCGGGCAGTCGTTGCACATTGCAAGTGCCGCTGATTGGATACCAGCGGTGTGTCGCGGAGGTCGTCTGAGCCGGCAAGCGACGTGATGATGGCATGGCGCAGTTCGGTCAGTCCGTCGCCGGTACGTGATGACACGGGCATGGGCTGCGAGGGCTGGAGCCCATGGTCTACATCTGAAGACGCCAAGTCGCTTTTGTTCGCGACAATAATGCGCGGCTCACGGACGATCTCGAGAACTGCCGTGTCCTGCTCGGTTATTGGCTGCGATCCATCGAGCACCACGAGCGTCAGCGCCGCGACCTGCAGCGCTTCCTGAGCGCGACGTACGCCTTCGGCCTCGATTTCGTCCAGCGCGTCGCGCACACCGGCGGTGTCGACCAGTGTAATCGGCACGCCGTCGATATCGATCGTCTCAGTCAGGACATCGCGTGTTGTGCCAGCGACCGGTGTCACGATGGCACGGCCGCTGCCGACGAGCGCATTAAACAAGCTCGACTTGCCGACGTTCGGCCGACCGGCGATGACGACCAGACGACCCTCACGAATCAACCGCCCTCGGCGTCCGTCAGCGAGAAGCGCGTCCAGTGCTGAAAGTGTGGCTTGCAGCCCGGCAGTCGCCTCGTCGCGTGCGATGAAATGAAATCCTTCGTCGGGGAAGTCAAGGGACGCTTCGAGTTTTGCGGCGACCTCAAACAGTTGCGCGTCAATTTTCACAACGCGCTTCGTCAGCGTGCCTTCGAGTTGATCGACGGCAACGCGTGCCTGCAGGGGAGTCACGGCGTTGATCAGATCCGTGACGGCTTCGGCCTGCACCAGATCAAGTCTGCCGTTGAGATACGCGCGCAATGTGAACTCGCCTGGTTCGGCCAGCCGCGCGCCACCTTGGCACACCAGGTCGACAATGTGCTGCAGAACCCATGGACTGCCATGCGCACTGACCTCCACCACATCGTCTCCCGTATAGGACTGGGGCGCCTGAAACCATGTCACCACGACATGGTCAACAACGACGTCGTTGTGAGGATCTGTAAAACGGGCGAATGTGGCGTGCCGCGGTTCGAGGGCGTCGCCCGGCTTCATGCCAGACAGTCGAGAGACGATTTGGACGGCCGACGGACCGGCCACCCGAACCACACCGATGCCGCCACGCCCGGCCGGCGTGGCAATCGCCACGATCGTGTCCGCTGTGGAGAAGGCCACCGGCCTTCTACGTGGACTTCTTGGAGATGACGACGATCTTGAGGAAGTCGTCGCCGAGGCTCTCGGAACTCATTTCAGGATCTTCGGCGACGGTGAGATGCACCTGACGCCGAGCATACGGGTTGAGTGGGCCCATCTCCTGTGGCACCCCGGCTTTCGCCTTCTCCATCAGGTCGCGGGCGATGTTCTTGAGTTCGGCGTCCTTGTCGCGTCGGAAGCCCATCGCATCCACGATGTAGTGGCGGTCTCCGCGCTCTTCCCGGCGAATCGCCGTGTTGACGATCACCTGCAGAGCATCGAGTGTTTCACCCTGGCGGCGAAGCAGCGTCTCGGCGCCTTCGCCGGTGATGTTCACGCGCACCGCATCGGGTGTCTCATCCAGGACCACATCCAGGGAGAGGCCCATCGCGCCTAAAACGTCCGTAATGAAGTCAACGACGCGGGCATCAAGAGTTTCGTTCATGGTCGCCTCTATTTCCTCAATGTGGACGCGCTGCCCACAGCTTTCGCGCGGCGTTCCGCACTGGTGCCGCCCGGGGCCTTGGGTGGCGCACCGATCAGGTGGTTGGTCAGGTACTGCTGACCGATCGTCATGATGTTGCTCATCAACCAGTACAACACAAGACCCGCCGGCGCCCAGAGGAACATCACCGAAAAAATAATCGGCATGAACAGGAACATCTTCTGCTGAATGGGGTCTGCGGTGGTTGGCGTCATCTTCTGCTGCCAGAACATCGTGGCACCCATCAGCACGGGGGTGATGTAGAGCGGATCCATGACCGACAGATCCTTGATCCATAAAATCCAAGGCGCGCCGCGCAACTCAATGGCCACCGACAGCATCGCGTAGAAGGCGAACAGGACTGGAAAGGTCAGCAGCATCGGGACACAACCGCTGGCCGGATTGACGCCCTTGGTCTTGTAGAGCGCCATCATCTCGGTGTTCATCTTCTGGCGCTCGGGATCGGTCATCTTGTATTTCTTGTACCGCTCCTGAATCGCCTTCACTTCGGGCTGCACCTCCTGCATCTTGCGCATGGACACCATGCTGCGGTGACGCAGAGGGAACATCACGACGTTGAGAATCAACGTGAGCGCGATGATGGACCAGCCAAAATTGCCGATGTAGCCGTTGATCCACTTGAGCGCCTGCAGCAGCGGCACCACCAGCCACGCAAAAATACCGAAGTCGATCGCGCGAACCATCTGACTGTCCGCCGACTTCAGCTCTTCGAAGTCCTTCGGCCCCAGGTAGAACGGCAGCGACACGGCGCCTGGCGTCGATACGTTGTAGTCGAAGAAAGAACGCTGCGCCACGCCGGTCTGGGTGGCGTCGGGCTCCGGCACCGGCAGCGTCAGAGGACGATAGTCCACGCGCACACTCTTGCTGCCCGGAATCACGGCGGACAGAAAATAGTGGTCCCCGACACCGGCAAATCGCAGGATGCCCTCGTATGAGGGCTGTGTGGTGATGTCGTCGACATCAAGCCGCTCAACGCTGCCGTCACGATGAAACAACGGCGCGGGCGGATAACTCGGCATCATCGAACTGCCCAGACCAAATCCGCGGCCCAGTGAGGGTCCCATCTTCAGCGTGACGGGACGCGCAATTCCCTGCACGTCAATCGAGGCATCCACCGTCACCAGATAGGGCTGGGTCGGTGTCGGTTGGAAGTGAAAACTCTTGCGCGCAATCAAACCCGTCCCTGGCTCGGAATACTCAAAGGCAAGCGTGCCCGGTGAGGACCCGAGCGCGAGTGTTCCTTCCGTCGCGGAACGGAACTTCACCGTCGAAAGTTGTTGCGACAACGCCTCGTCACTGGTCGCGAGCGTGAACGGGCGGGCACTGCCCTGCGGCAACTCCGAAGGCACCAGTTCGAAAGGCTCTTCCTTCGAATCAAAGTAGCGCTTGAGGCGCCAGCTCTTCACTGCTGCGCCTTGCGTCGTGAACACCACGCGTAGGTGATCAGTCTCAACGATGATGTCCCGCGCTGGGGTGGTGTCAACCATTGCGTCCGACACACCGGCAGCCAAAGCACCTGGCACGGGCAGGACCGGCGCTGTGGCCGTGGCGGGTGATTGATTGCCTGCCGATGGTGTGGTTGCGCCCGGAGGCGCAACCGCGACGGTGGAATTGACTGGCGCGGGCGGCGGCGGCGGAACCACATACGTCTGGTAAAGCACCAGAATGCCAAAGGACAGAAAGATTGCGAGAAAAACGCGCTTTTCCATGTGTTGTCAGTGGGACGGCGGAACAGGGTCCACGCCGTGCGGACCAAACGGATGGCACTTCGACACGCGGACCAGCGCGAGACGAAGACCGTGGAGGAGCCCATGCTGTTCGATCGCCGCGACGGCGTACTCCGAGCACGACGGCTCAAAGCGACACGCGCCGCCGGCAAACGGCGACAGGAGCAGTTGATAGGCGTGTACGAGCGACACGCCGAAGCGACGCGACCAGGACATCAGGTGGTGAGGCCCTTCCGGAGTCCGTCGAGCGCCGCGCGAACATCGGCAGCGACTGTCAGAAAGGGCGCGTCAAGCATGGCGCGTCGCGGAATCGCCACCACGTCCAGGGACACAAGTCCACGAGCGCTGACGGTGTCTGGTGCCGTCTGCCGAAAAATTTCGCGCAGCCGCCGCTTCGCACGATTGCGCATCACCGCATTGCCGAACTTGCGCGAGGCAATGAGTCCCAAGCGATCGACGGAATGCTGGTTGGTCAAAACAAGCAGGGTGACAAACCGGGTCGCGACACGCCGGCCCTGCGTCTGTACGATCTGAAACTCGTGCCGCGCTTTGATGCGCACGTTTGAGCCAAACCGCAATGACATCAGGGTCACGTCCCGCCAGACCGCGTTGTGCGGCCTAGCGGGTGGAAACGGAAATACGCTTGCGGCCCTTGTCGCGGCGCCGCTTGAGGACCAGACGGCCATTCTTGGTGCGCATACGGACCAAGAACCCGTGGGTTCGGCGACGACGCCGGTTGTTGGGCTGAAAAGTAACGCTCATAACACTCCCACCCAAAGCTGGTTCGTGCCTTGGGGAAACTCAAATGCTACCGAGTGTGAAAAAGCCTGTCAATGTACACGCTCGATCCGGCGCGGCGGCGTATGCTAGATACGGCACTTTTCCACACCTGTGGAAAAACCTGTGGAAAACAAGGGTTTTGCCCAAATTGTGGGCGAAAATCAGTCGAAAATGGCAAATACCATCTGGGATGCGGTGCTTGGACGAGTCGAAACCAAGGTTAACCGCCACACCTATTTTTCGTGGTTTGAGCGGACGTCGCTCATCCGGGACACCGGAACAGAGCTGGTCGTCCGTGTGCCCAATACCATGACGGCCGATTGGCTCACGAAACACTATCCGTCGGTCATAGACGACGCCCTTGTCGAGGTCGGACGCGCAGGGGTGACCCTGAGCTACGACGCCTCTCCAGCCGGGTCTGAGCGCCCCGAGGCCCTCCCGTTCTCGCCGTCTGAAGCCGACCAAGCCGATGCCGGCGGTGGTGGCGCGGCCGCGGCCATTGAGGATGTGACCGGCCTGAGCCCCCGCTACACCTTCGACACGTTCATCGTCGGCGCCTCCAACCAGTTTGCCGATGCGGCGTGCCGTGCGGTCGCTGAGGCCCCCTCCCGGTCCTACAACCCGCTGTTTATTTATGGTGGCGTCGGTCTGGGAAAAACCCACCTGATGCACGCGATTGGCCACTACGTCCTGCGGCATCACCCGGGGCTGAAGTTGACCTACGTCTCATCCGAACGGTTCATGAACGAGGTCATTAACGCCCTGCGGTATGACCGTATTCTTGAGTTCCGGGAGCGGTACCGGAGTGTGGACGTGCTCCTGGTCGACGACATCCAGTTCATCGCCGGCAAGGAACGCACACAGACAGAGTTCTTCCACACATTCAACGCGCTGTATGACGCCCAGAAACAAATCGTCATCAGCAGTGATTGCCCGCCGCATCAGATTGCGGAACTCGAGGAACGGCTGCGGTCGCGCTTCGAGTGGGGCCTGACGGCTGACATCCAGGCGCCTGACCTTGAGACGAAGATCGCGATCATCACCCGCAAGGCGGACAGCGAGGGTGTGTCGCTGCCCAACGATGTGTCGCTCTACATCGCCGGCCGTATCAAATCGAATATCCGTGAACTCGAAGGGTCACTGATCCGGCTTCTGGCCTATGCCTCGCTGACCGGCAAAGACGTGACGATGGATTTGGCGAAAGAAGTGCTGCGCGACATCCTCCGGCAGGACGAACGCGCGATTACCATCGAAGGTATCCAGAAGTTCGTGGCCGAGTATTACCAGATGAAAATGGTCGACCTGAAATCACGTAACAACGCCAAGTCCGTGGCCATGCCGCGCCAGGTGGCGATGTATCTGTGCAAGCAATTGACCAACGCGTCTTTGCCGGAAATTGGAAAAGGTTTTGGAGGCAAACACCACTCAACGGTCATCCATTCCATTAGAAAAGTGGAGGACATGCGGAAGGCGGACGGGGTTTTCAACAGTCAGATCAACAGCCTCCTCCAGTCACTGCAGTGAGGGTTTTCCACAGCGTGAGCCTGTGCAGGCCTGTGGGTGGTTTAAGGAAAACCGGGCAACCCCGGTTTTGCACAAAAACCCATCCAAAAATCCGCCACGGCACCCGCCGTACAGTCCACAGCCTAAGTTGTTGACAGCTAATAAGTAACGGCCATACTTTCAGTTACCCACAGCCCCTTATTACTGTTATAATTCTTTGTCTTTTTGATCTTCTGTAAATACGTTCAGTAGAAGCCACTCGACACGCGCCTTTGCGCTATCGAGAGAGAGGTCGCCCAGTCGATGGAGTTAGTAGTTCGCAAGAACGATCTGCTGAAGGAACTATCCCTCCTGCAAGGCATCGTCGAACGCAAAAACACAATCCCGATACTTGCCAATGTTCTGATCGAAGCTGCTGACGGCGCTGTGTCGCTGTTGGCGACCGACCTGGACGTGGCGCTGCGCAGCCGCTGTGACGCGACTGTGAGCAAGCCAGGCACGCTGACGCTGCCGGCGAAGAAGTTGTTCGAGATTGTTAACGCGTTGCCCGATACCGATGTCCGGATTGAATCCGACAAGGGTGGCAAGAGCGTGACGGTGGCGGCAGACCGCTTCGAGTCAAAACTGCAGACGCTTCCAGCGAGCGAGTTTCCGACACCGCCGCAGGATGGCGGCACCATGGAAGCGTCGCTGCCTGGTGGTGCGCTCAAGCGGATGATCTCGCACACACGGTTCGCGATCACCAGTGAAGACACGCGTTATTTTCTCAACGGCGCGCAGCTTGTGCTGCGACCCGACTCACTCAGCATGGTGGCGACCGACGGACATCGTCTGGCGTTTGTCACCGTCAATGAACCATCGGGTGTCAGTGCGCAGACGGAAGTGCTGCTGCCGCGCAAGACGCTCAACGAAGTCGCGCGCTTGATCGACAGCGGTGCGGCGATTGAGTTCTCACAGGGAGAAAATCATATTTTCTTCAAGTCCGAAGGACGCCTGTTGATCTCGCGAAAGATCGACGCGAACTTCCCGGCCTATGAACGTGTGATTCCCAAGACCAACGACAAGCAGATCGAATTTGATCGTGATCGTCTCTCGTCAGCACTGCGCCGCGTGCGCTTGTTGTCCAATGAACGATCAAAAGCCGTGAAGTTCGCGATCGGAACCGACCAGGTCGAGATCACCTCGAGCACGCCGGAACTGGGCGAAGCCCACGAAGTGATGCCCGTCACGTATTCGGGCCCCGCGCTGCAGATCTGCTTCAACGCCGATTATGTCGACAATTTCCTGAACGTGGTGGAAACCGAAGGCGTCCTGCTCGAATTCAAGGATGAAATGAGCCAGGCCGTCATGAAGCCGATTGGGGCCGAGGGTTACGAGTACACCTACGTCATCATGCCAATGCGTCTCTGATGAACAATAGCGAGCTCAGCCCGGTAGTTCCGAATCCCAACGACTACGGCGCCGACCAAATCAAGGTTCTTGAAGGCCTCGAAGCGGTTCGTAAGCGTCCGGCCATGTATATCGGGTCCACAGGCCCGGCAGGCCTGCATCACCTCGTCTATGAAATCGTCGACAACTCGATCGACGAAGCACTGGCCGGGTACTGTAAAAACGTCAACGTCACCCTTCACATCGACGGCTCCGTCACGGTGGTCGACGATGGCCGCGGCATTCCGACCGATATGCACGAAAGCGGGAAGTCGGCCGCGGAAGTTGTGCTCACGGTGTTGCATGCAGGCGGCAAGTTCGAAAACTCCGCCTACAAGGTTTCCGGTGGTCTGCACGGCGTCGGTGTTTCGGTCGTCAACGCGCTGTCTGAGTGGTTGGAGCTTGAAATCTGGCGCAACAGCCAGGTGCACCAGTTGCGGTTCGAGCGCGGTGACGCCAAGGGCTCGCTGCAGATTGTCGGGACGACAGAGAAGCGCGGGACCAAGGTCACTTTCAAACCCGACTCACAAATCTTCGAGTCGGTTGAATACACCTTCGAAATTCTTTCACAGCGTCTGCGCGAACTCGCGTTCCTGAACGCCGGCGTCACCATCACGATTGATGATGAGCGCGACGGCAAGAATCACGTCTTCCTGTACGAAGGCGGCATTCGCGAATTTGTGCAGTATCTGAATACCAACCGCGTGGTGGTCAACGAAAAACCGATCTACATGATCGGTGAACGTGAAGCCATCGTGGTGGAAATCGCGCTCCAGTGGAACGACAGTTACACGGAGACGACGTTCAGTTTTGCGAACAACATCAACACGACCGAAGGCGGGACACATATGTCCGGCTTCCGTTCGGCGTTGACGCGCACGATCAACGCCTACGCGACAAGCAACAAGCTCAACGAAAAGTTGAACGACAGTGTGAGCGGTGATGACATCCGCGAGGGCATGACGGCGATCATCTCCGTCAAGATCCCGCAGCCGCAGTTCGAAGGTCAGACCAAGACCAAACTCGGCAACACCGAGGTCAAGGGCATCGTCGAGGGTATCGTCAACGACAGGCTTGGTGCGTTTCTCGAAGAGAACCCCGCAGTCGCCAAGAAAGTCATCGCGAAAGCGATCGATGCGGCACTTGCGCGTGAAGCCGCGCGCAAGGCCCGCGATCTTGTCCGCCGCAAGGGCGCGCTCGACAACTCGACGCTGCCAGGCAAACTGGCGGATTGTCAGGAGCGGGACCCGGCGCAGGCAGAGATTTACATCGTCGAAGGTGAGTCGGCAGGCGGGTCGGCCAAACAGGGGCGTGACCGTCGCTTCCAGGCGATCCTTCCCATCAAGGGAAAAATTCTCAACGTCGAAAAGGCCCGGTTCGACAAGATGCTGGGCAGCGAAGAAATTCGCACGTTGATTGCGGCGCTCGGCTGCGGCATCGGCACTGACGACTTTGACGCGGCGAAGGTCCGGTATCACCGCATCATCATCATGACGGACGCCGACGTGGACGGATCCCACATCCGCACGTTGTTGCTGACGTTCTTCTACCGGCAGATGAAAGACCTCGTGGATCGCGGGTACGTCTACATCGCGCAGCCGCCGTTGTTTCGCGCAAAACGTGGTCGACAGGAATCGTTCATCAAGGACGAGCGGCTGCTTGAGCAGTTCCTGATTCATCGCGCGACAGAATCGCGGTCACTGGTGATGTCGAGCGGGGTTGAGATCAGGGGGCAGGCCCTGGAACACCGCCTCGAGAAACTGATTTCGTACCGCAAAGTGCTTCACGTGGTTGAACGCCGCGGTCCATCGCGTCGCGCGATCACC
>JBKJTD010000432.1:0-16798 GCA_046590915.1 Vicinamibacterales bacterium | reverse complement strand
GGCATTGCCGCGCCCATCGCGCTGCTCGTCATCAGGATCCTGCAGGGCCTTGCGCTTGGCGGCGAGTATGGAGGTGCCGCCGTCTACGTCGCTGAACACGTCCCTGATGACCGGCGCGGCTTCTACACGAGCTTCATTCAGATCACCGCGACACTTGGACTCTTTGTGTCGCTGGTGGTGATTCTTGTGGTGCAGAACGCCCTCGGTGCCGAGGCGTTTCGGGAGTGGGGCTGGCGCATCCCCTTCCTGATCTCCATCGTCCTGGTCGGCATCTCGCTCTACATCCGTCTCCAGATGAAGGAGTCGCCCATCTTCATGCACATCAAATCCACCGGCATGACATCAGCCAGGCCGCTGAAGGAGGCGTTCACCGAATGGACCAACCTGCGTCGTGTGCTGATTTCGCTGTTTGGTGCCACCGCCGGTCAGGGTGTCATCTGGTATACCGGCCAGTTCTACGCGCTGTTTTATCTGCAGACCATTCTGAAAGTGCATCCGACATCCGCCAACTACATCATCGCGACCACATTGCTGCTGGGGATGCCGCTCTTTATTGTGATGGGCGCATTGTCGGATCGTTATGGGCGCAAACGCCTGATGATGGCCGGCTGCCTTCTGGCAACCGTCTCGTACATGCCGATCTATCACGCGATGCAATCGGCGGCCGGCTCCGGCGTGGTGACGGCGATCTCGCAGCGGAACCCTGTGACCGGGGCGATCAGCCTGACACCGATGGCCATGGTGGATGGCGCGCTGCAACCTGCGAAGGAAGTGTTGACGTTCACGACTGCGGCCAATCTCGCGGCGTCTCCGGCGGCGTGGATGCTGGTGGGTCTGGTGTTCATCCAGCTCGTGTTTGTCGCGATGGTGTACGGTCCGATCGCGGCATATCTGGTTGAGGCGTTTCCGGCACGGATTCGATACACCGCGCTGTCATTGCCGTATCACATCGGCAACGGCGTGTTTGGCGGGCTACTGCCGCTCATCGGCCTCTCCATCATTGCGACCACGGGCAACATCTACGCCGGACTGTATTACCCCATCGTGGTGGCGGGCATCACGTTTGTGATTGGCTCACTGCTGCTCGTCGAGACGCACCAGCACCGGATCTGGGACGAGGTCTCACCCGATCGGTCGGAGCATTGACGCCGGGTCGAGCAGCCTGTCGAGTGTGTCTGCGTCCAGCAGACCTCTCGCCAGCACAACCTCGCGCAGCGTACGGCCCGTCTTGAACGCTTCCTTGGCAATGGACGCGGCGGTGTCGTACCCCAGGGACGGGTTCAGCGCCGTGACGAGCATCAGAGACTGATCGACCAGGTGCCGACACCGCTCGACATCCGCTTCAAGGCCCGCCACACACCGCTCGGTAAAGACGCGGGCGCCCGAAGCCAGACACCGAATCGACTCGTGCAGGGAATAGGCCAGCAGCGGAATCGTGACGTTCAGTTCCAAGTGCCCGTCACGCGCGCACAAAACCGCCGTTTGTGTCAGGCCCTGCACATAGAGGCCCACCTGCACGAGCATCTCGCTCATCACCGGATTCACCTTGCCGGGCATGATCGACGAACCGGGCTGTGTCTCTGGGAGCCGTAGTTCACCAAATCCCGCGCGTGGACCGGATCCCAGCAGACGAATGTCATTGGCAATCTTGGTCAGGCTCGCTGCGACAGTCGCGAGCACCCCGGCAACTTCCGCACAGTCATCCCGCGCACCCTGCGCCTCGAAGTGATTGCCGGCTTCTCTGAACGAGATACCGGTCTCGACGGTCAACCGCGCACATACCAGCCCGGCAAATTCCGGATGCCCGTTGATTCCCGTGCCCACGGCCGTGCCGCCAATCGCCAGCTCACTCACCGTTGTGACTGCGTGCTGCACACGCGTCATCGCCTTGCGCACCTGCGCGGCGTACCCGGAGAACTCCTGTCCGAGCGTCAGAGGCGTCGCATCCATCAGATGCGTGCGGCCAATCTTGACGATCGCGGAGAACTCGGAAGACTTGACCTCGAGTGCCGCAGCGAGCCCGTCAAGGGCCGGCAGCAACTCTGACTGGAGTGCAACGGCCACACTCACGTGCAGCGCTGTCGGCATCACGTCGTTTGACGACTGCCCCAGATTCACATCGTCATTGGGATGCACAGGTGTTTTTGAGCCGAGTGCATTCCCCGTCAACTGGCTGACACGATTGGCAATCACCTCATTCGCGTTCATGTTGGTGGATGTGGCCGATCCGGTCTGAAATACATCGAGTGGAAAGTGCGGCGCCAGGTGGCCGTCCGCGACCTCGCGAGCGGCAGACTGGATCAGCCGGCTCTTGTCTGCCTCCAGCAAGCCAAGGTGTTCATTGGCGGCCGCGGCGGCGAGTTTGATCAAACCAAGCGCGCTGAGGAGGCCCGTTGGAAGCCGATGGCCGCTGATGGGAAAGTTCAGAACAGCGCGTTGCGTGCTCGCACCGTACAACGCATCATCCGGTACGTCGAGATCGCCAAATGAGTCACGTTCCGTTCTCATCGCCGCCTCCCGGCTATCGTACAACCAGTCCGAGTGAAAGGCGGCCGCTCATCAGAGGGTCGCCCGGAGTGTGATCACGAAGGCCCGCGATCAGAAGTCGAAGCGACGCTCGAGAGCTCATGTTGACGTCGACCCCTCCGCCGACCTGCGCGGAGAACCGCGCTTCTTTCTGCCGAATCACCGGACCGGCCAGCACCTGCACGAACACTCGTGTGCGAGAGTTGCTCAACAAGGAAACCCTGGGGCCGGCCAGCGCATGCCAGTCATTGTGCCCGTCGCGACGCGTGATGGTGGCCTGGGCGGCGATCGCCAGTCTGGCGCCGTTCCACGCGACCCCCACCCCGCCACCAGGCCAGGTCTTCGATGTGTCTTCGCGCCTCAACAGATGCACCGCCACGGACCCTTCGGCACCACCAGGGGTCGTTGGCCCCTGGGCGGCGAGAGACCCGGCCCAGAGGGCCGCAATGGTGAGACACACAAGGCTCGTCCGCATTCAGCGAAGGTAACACGGCTCGCCGAGCAACAACCGGTGCTTCGGGGTGATCGCCGCGGGAATTGCCTGCGTGCGCACGCGATACCCCTGCTGTTGCAAACGCACGGCCCGCATCGCATCGATCGCCAGCGATGGGTCCATCCACCCAGACAACGCACCTGCGTCACATGACTGCGCATCATGACAACACGGCACGACTGCAACTCTGGCTTGCGCAGCCACCGCGCGCGCCAGCACCTGATCCGTCAGGGCGCCACACGCATGACACGACACAATCACATCGTCTGCACTCAACGATGTAGTTTCCATGCGCTGCGACAGGTATGTCACCCGGCCGGAGAGGCGCGGCCATGTCTGCACCAGTGCGTCGTTCAACGTGACTGCGGAGTCTGGAATCGCAGGATCGACGACGAGGGCGGATGGGGAGGAGTTGTCGAGCAGCAACATGATGTGCGCCACAAGTCCGTGTCCCCCACCGAGGTCGACCACTCGGCCACCTCGAAACAGCCGGCGCGTCCGGCGCGCCACTTCCCACGCCTCGTACAGCTCCTTCCTGGGAAGGCATCCGGTTTCGCAGACCACACGAGCGATACGGTCGAACAGCGTGTCGCCGGAAAATCGCCCGAGATCGTGATGCGTGAGTCGATTGCGCGACGATGGCGCGAAGGGGGTCATGTCCCCTTGAATTGATCGGCGTCGTCGGCAAACAAGATATTGAAGCTGGTGAGCGACCCGTAGCAGCCTGTGATGTATCCCTGGATCTTCATCTTGGCCTCGTCAGGCAGATCGGAGGCGTTGATCTGTTGCTCGAGGGTGCGGAGGCGGTTGCGCAGCATGACGATCTTGTTGAAGAACGTCTCGATGGGCCACGACTTGTCCTGCAGCCCTGGAGTGCCCGGCTTGAGCGAGAGCGTGCCGCCCCGCCATTTGTCGGCCGGCGTGGCAGGCGTCAGCCCCGTTTCCTCGCGGATGATTCGCCGCAGCAACAATTCGAGATCGTCGGTGGTTCCGGAGGACATGGGTGGGGTGATCCTTTCGCGATCACTGACCGGGGGAAATGGATCGGGCGCGGGTTTGGGCGCGTGGGGAGTGGATTTGGCCGACACCGGTGCACCGTCACTGTCAATGCGGGGACCGCCGCGATAGTTGTGTTCACTGCGGCAGTAGCCGCACATGACGCGGAGGGGTTGGCCGGCCCCGTCAGTGGCCATCACGTTGTGGATGCGGTCGGTCTTGCAGGCGCGGCAGAAGTCTTCGATGGACTGGCCGGCGCGGTAGGGACGGTCGGACATGATCGGGATCAGCATCCCATACATCAGGCGTGAATCACGTGGCGGCGTTGTCGCTGATGAACAGTGAGACATCCTCAAGGCCGGGCACGTGGTCACTGATGGCCTTGACCACCATGAGGATGGGAACGGCGAGCAACATGCCGGCCACACCCCACGCCCAGCTCCAGAAGGCGATGGAAACAAAAATGGCAACGTGATTGAGCGAGGCCGCACGGCTGAGCAGTGACGGCGTCAGCACATACCCTTCCAGGGTCGTCACCCCCAAGGTTGCGGCGGCGATCAGCATCGACATCTGAATGGACCCGAACTGCACGAACGCGACCACGAGCATCACCGACGTCACCACCAGCGGGCCGAAATACGGCACGACGTTCATCAAACCGGCGAACACGCCCCACACGGCCGGCTGCCGGACGCCAAATCCCCAGAGAATCGCGGTGGTGACCGTGCCGACCACAAGGCTCGTGAGGGCCTGCACCCAGAGGAACCGTTTGATCTGGGTCGCAATGTCCTGAAGAATCTCCACCGTCAGGCGCTTGTCACCACGCGACGTCATCCGGCTGACGAGCTTTCGTTTGAACCCGTCGCTTTCTTTGAGCAGGAAGATCGTCAGGAAGAGGATGGTGATGAACTGTCCAATCATCCCGACCAGACCGAGGCCTCCACTCCACAGCATGTCCGAAGCACGCCACGGATCTCGCACCTCGACGCTGATCACGCCCTTCGGGTTCACCGCAGGATCGGCCGCCTCTGCGGCGGCCGAGTCGATGGCCTTGGCTGCGGCCTCGACCTTTTCAAGTGCCGAATCTTTCTTGCCGCCTCGCAATTTGTCCATCGACGCCTCCAGCTTTTGGGCGCTGGCGGGGATGTCCTCAACGATCACTTCAACCTGCGGCCATAGCAGGATGACACTCGACACAATCACGGCGACCAACCCCAGCACCGTCCCGACCGCGACCAGCACCCGGGACACCCGAAAGCGATGGAACCAGTCCACTACCGGCGATAGCGCATAAAAAAGAAGGACGGACAGCACGATCGGCAGCAACACCGGGGCACCGAGTTTGAGCGCCGCAATCACCGCGAGAACGGCCAGGATGCGTGCGGCGGTTGTCATTCGGACTATTCTTCGCTGCACACGCGAGAGTGGACGTACCGGATTGCACAACGTCCGGTCAGACCGGTGGATGCCCGGAAAGCGATCGCTGCACGAACGCCTCTATCTTGTCCGCGGGCATGGCGCCAGATGTCCTGCCCGCCAGTCGACCATCCAGAAACACCGCCATGGTCGGAATGGACTGGATCTGCAGGCGTGCGGACAGCTCGGGCACCGCTTCGGTGTCGACCTTGACCACCAGCCAGTGGCCGGAACGGGTGTGGGCCACTTTGGCAATCTCGGGTGCGACCATGCGACACGGTCCGCACCACGCAGCCCAGAAGTCGACCACCACCGGAAGGCGCACCGTCCGCGTCAACGCGTCAAAGTCCGCGCTGCTGGCCACGTCCACAGGTTGGGTGGGGCTGCCCAGGTTCGTCTGACACTTGCCGCATCGAGTCGCCAGACCGAGGCGGTCATAACCAAGCCGATTCGCCTGGCCGCACGAGGGGCACGCCACTATCACTCCGCGGGAATCCGAACGCAGAGAAGCCATGCGGTCATTTTACACTCCGCACTCCAAATCATTCCGACCGCATAGCCACCATGGGATGCACGGACGCGGCTCGACGCGCCGGTGCCAGACTCGAGAGGACGGTGATGAGCACGGTGAGCGCACACCCGATCAGGTACGCCAGCGGTTCGAGCTTGCTCAATGGGACGCCGAAATCGTCGCCGTTCCACCGCGCAAACGCGACCGCGAGCAGCAGTCCCACAAAGACACCAGGCATGACGAGTTTCAGCTGCACGCCTGTCACCAGGCTTGCCGTGTCGAACTCCGGGTCGACCTCACGAAGCACGTTCTCGAGCGCGGTCGTCATTTTTACCGCCGACTCTCCGGGCGCACTACGGGCAATGATCATGAGTTGTGCAGATCCGCCTCGGTCGTCGTTGACCTGCACTGAGTCCTCGAGCACATCCCGATACTGCGCGAGTGGGAGCAGCAACTGCGCGCCGTTCGTGCTCATCTGTGATGTCGGAAAGTCGGACGACACGCCGACAATGGTCAGGATACGTTCGGATTTTTCACCAACCGCAAACGTCACACGTTTACCGA
Organism: Vicinamibacterales bacterium; assembly: GCA_046590915.1. Lineage (GTDB taxonomy): Bacteria > Acidobacteriota > Vicinamibacteria > Vicinamibacterales > SCN-69-37 > SYFT01. The sequence continues at coordinate 10,292 of JBKJTD010000432.1, read as the reverse complement.
GGGGGTCGTCAGTCGGGAACAACTGCTCGGCGAGGGGCTTCGATACAATCGTCACGGGTTCCGCACCTGGCCCATCGTCGGCTACAAAACCCCGGCCGCGGACCAGCGTGATACCCGTCGTCTCGAAGTAGCCGTCGCCAACGCGGGTGACATGCGCGGACGCGGCCTTCGGCGCGCTGTCATCGCCTCCCTGGGTTGAAACTCTGGTCATTCTGTAGCGGAAGTCCAGAGGCAGCCCATCGGCGATCGTGACCGAGTCCACTCCGCCGGTACGCGCGAGCATGTCGCGCAGGCCCTGGAGCCGGATCCACGTGTTTTGAGGTTCAACGCCACTCAGATTCACTGGCGCCGAATACACGAGTTCGGAATCAAATCCGAGGTCATCGGTCGCGGTGGCGCGCACGCGATCGAGGGTCATAGCGCTCAGGACGAGCAACGGTGTGGCGAGGGCCACCTGCAATGCGGTGGCGATCCGGTGCACTCGGCCAACCCGCGCACTCCCGACGCCGGCATCGTCTTTGAGCGCGGTGATGACGACCGGTCGACTGAAGCGCGCGGCCGGCAGCCAGCCGAAGACGACGCTGGTCGTCAGACACAATCCGACGCAGATGGCAATCATGGTCGGGTCCACACGCAATGCGCCTGCCATCGACGGCGTGAGGGGCGCATCAGCCCACCACGCGACAAGGGGAGCCATGTAGAACAGGAAGGTGGACGCAAGTGTGGCGCCCAGGGCCGCGAGCACGAGTGACTCTGCCAGCAATTGCTGAATCAGCCTGCCGCGACTGGCACCAATGGCCTGCCGGATGGAGAGTTCGCGCTCGCGCATCGCGCTGCGCACCTGCACCATCCCGGTGATGTTCAGACACACGATCAGGAGCGGCAACGCTGCGAGGGTCTGAAAAGACGGCGAGGAAGATCTTTGTGTCGGGAGCGTCCAGGTTGCCAATCGCATGGTAAGGCGCAGCTACACCCAGCTTGTTTTCGGTGGTGGCTGAATGGTCTTTGGCCAACTGTGCGGTCAGCGCGCGGACGGCGCCACTGACCTGCTCAGCATGACGTCAACGTCGACCATGCTCCAGCCGGTCAGGGTCGCGCCGGTGTTGGCCTGCTGCAGGGCGAGAAGGTCCGGGTACGACCAGCGGCTCGTCTCCCGGCGGGGCCCCTCGTTGGTGGTGACCACCTCCACCAAACTGGTCGTATCCAGGCCAAGAGGCGGAGCCGTGAACATCCGGAAGGCGTATGGCACGATGACCGGTGTCATACCGACCCCCAGCGAGACTACACACACAAACGTGAACGCCCGGGCCTTGGCCAGCGACCTGACGGCGTGCATGAGGTCGCGCCGGAAACCCGTCAACATGTCCATGCGTAAGGTTTACTCGCAGTGGGCCGGAAAGTTGACACCACATTGTGAGCAATGCGTGAGATTCCGGTGACGTGGCGGTATCCTTGGCCGGTGAGGAACACTGCGGCCCCGCCACCCGGCGCGCCGGACGTCGAGCGCCTGCGGCACATCGCCTCCCGGGTGGTGTGGTGGGAGACACCCGACCGGGTGCTTGCGCGTGAAGATGATTTTCTCTGTCGTGTCATGGCACTTGGCAATCTGGCGGATGTGAACTTCATCGAGACCCGGTACGGTGTTGAACGACTGCGACAGGCGCTGAGGGTGGCCCCCCCGGGGGTCGTCGATCCCCGGTCATGGCACTACTGGCATCACCGCCTGGGCCTCGGGGACGCGGGCCCGCTGCCTGCACGGACTCTGCCGTGAACACCCTGTCCCCACGACTCGACATCCTGCCTGGTGCACAACGGCGTCTGTGGAGTGAGTTTCGGGACGACCTTCCGGCTTCGTTCGTCTTGTACGGCGGCACCGCACTGGCGCTGCGAACCGGGAGCCGCGAGTCGGAGGACTTTGACTTCTTCTCGAATGATCCGCTTGATGCCCACTCCCTTCGCAGCACGCTTCCTTTTCTCAAGGGCGCGGAACTGATCCAGGCGGAGCCAGCCACCGCCACCTATCTCGTCGAGCGAGTCGGCCGGGTGAAAGTGTCCTTCTTCGGTGGCCTCTCGCTGGGACGCGTCGGTGAGGTCTCAGCCTGCGACGACACCGGCGTGCACGTCGCATCCATGCTCGACCTGGCCGCGCAAAAGGTCCGAGTGGTTCAGGTGCGCGCCGAACGCAAGGACTACCTGGATCTAATCACGCTCCTCGCACACGGCGTCGATCTGTCAATGGCGCTCGGTGCCGCGCAGGCGCTCTATCCAGACTTTGCTCCCCTGGTCACCCTCAAGGCGCTGTCATATTTCGGCGATGGTGACCTCGGTTCGCTGCCTCTTCAGGTCAAAGAGACGTTGTCGAACGCGGCGACTGTGGTTCACACACCGACACCGGTGGTGCGGCTCAGTGACCGATTGGATAATCGCAAGACTCCACTGCCAAAACCACTCGTTCTATAATCCTGAGCACCTCTAATGGTTCTGGCGCCAGGAACACGGCTGGGTCCGTACGAGATTCTTTCCGCCCTCGGCACTGGCGGCATGGGGGAGGTGTGGAAGGCGCGGGACACGCGTCTCAATCGACTGGTCGCCATCAAGGCAAGTCTCGGCCCCTTCAGCGAGCGCGTCGAACGTGAGGCGCGGGCCATCGCGGCAGTAAACCATCCTCATGTCTGTTCGCTGTACGACGTCGGCCCTGACTACCTCGTCATGGAGTATGTCGAGGGCGTGTGGCTGCACGGACCCGTGACGCTCACTCAAGCACTCGAGCTGGCCGATCAGATACTGGACGCCCTCCATGCCGCGCACGAAAAGGGCGTCGTGCATCGCGACTTGAAGCCCGGCAACATCCTGCTCACAAAAAGCGGCGTGAAGGTCCTCGACTTCGGACTCGCGAAAATCACGCACGCTCCTGCTGTCGGCAGCCAGAGCCTCGTGGAAACCCACGCCGTTTCGCTGACAGCCGAGGGCTCCATCGTGGGCACACTGCCTTACATGTCGCCGGAGCAGGTCGAAGGCCATGACGCAGACGCGCGCAGCGACATCTTCGCCTTCGGTGTCGTGTTATACGAGTTGATCGCCGGCATCCGACCGTTCACGGGTAAAACGCAAGCCAACCTTGTGGCGTCAATCCTCAAGGAGGAGCCGCGACCCCTGTTCGACTTGCAGCCTCAAACGCCACGCGGTGTTGCAGAAGTGGTGCGGACCTGCCTTGAGAAGGATCCGGAGAAACGCTGGCAGTCGGCGCGCGACGTGAAGCACGCCCTGAGGTTGGTCGCCGAGCAGCCTCGGCCCTCGATCCCCTCGCGGTCGGTGCGGGTGTGGCAAGTAATGGCCGTGTTGATGGCGGCACTCGCGTTAGGGATTGCTACATGGGGGTTTCAGCCTGCGGTGCCGGGCTCGCCCGGCCGATTCGAGGCGCCCGCTCCGGACACTGCTTCTTGGTCCGATGAGGTGTCCGTATCCCCGGACGGCCACACGCTGCTGTTCGTGGCGGCCGCTCAAGGCGGGTTATGGTTGCGCGACCTCGATGCAACCGACTGGCGGCGTCTGCCTGGGACGGAGGGTGCCTCGACGCCTTTCTGGTCCCCCGACAGCCGGTATCTGGCCTTCATCGTCGGCAATACACTCAGAAGAATTGACACCACCGGCGGTCCACCGGAAACGGTGGCCAGTCTTCCCAGCGCCGCGCTTCAATCAGGCAGTTGGAATCGTGATGGCGACATCGTGCTTGGAAGTTGGGGCGGCGGATCGGGTGGTCCGATGTGGCGAGTATCCGCTGCAGGGGGCGCGGTGACACCAGTGACGCAGGTGGACCTGTCCAAGGGAGAGTTCGTTCACACGTGGCCCACGTTTCTCCCCGACGGTAAATTGTTTCTGTACTTCCGCTCCGGGCCGCCGGACGTCGAGGGCATGTACGTGGGTTCTCTTGGCGTCGACGCCAGTAACCAGTCGCGTCAGCGGATATTGGCCACGGGTGTGCCAGCGGTATTCGCAAATGGCCACCTGTTTTTTCCGCGCGACGGCACGCTGATGGCACAACCGTTCGATGCTCGCCGCATGGAGCTCCAAGGCGCGCCGGTGCCTATGGCCCAGAACATTGCGATCACGTGGTACTTCACCGGCGTGTTTTCGGTGTCCAACGAAGGTGTTTTCGTCTATCGCACCGCTTCGTCGCCTGGCACCTTCCAGCTCACGTGGGTTGATCAGCAAGGCAAGACCCTCGGCACGTTGGGACTGCCAGGGACGGATTGGCGTGTTGTGTTGTCGCCGGATGGCAAGCGCGCGGTTGTGAAGGATGCTCCATACAACGTGCCGGGCGACCTCTGGATGCTGGACCTGGCCAGCGGCCGTCGCACGCGTTTTACATTCAACAAGAACGTGTACTCGCCAGCGGTGTGGTCTCCAGACGGAGCCCGCATTGCCTACTCTGCCGGTCGTCTCGGCGACACGATCTACGAGAAAGCCGCCTCCGGACTCGGCGACGAGCAGGTGCTCTTGGAGCAATCGGGGTTGCGACACTTTCCGACCAGCTGGTCGCGCGACGGTCGGTTCCTGCTCTATCACACCGAGAACGCGACGACGACCGGGTATGACCTCTGGGCACTGTCGATCAGCGACCGCCGGGCACATCTGATGCTTGGTGAGACCCTCAATGAGTGGGCTGGCGTCTTTTCACCCGACATGCGGTGGGTTGCCTATGTATCGCTTGAGAGCGGCGCGGGTGAGGTCTACGTCCGGCCGTTCCGTGTGTCTGAACAGACCGGCCTGCCGTCATTGGGTGAAGGCAAGTGGCAGATCTCCAAGGATCACGGCAATTGGCCACAGTGGCGCATCGACCGGGAGATCGTCTTCAACACGGCCCCAGGGGGAACGGAGGTTTTTGCCGCGCCAGTGCTCACAGCTGGTACGGCCTTCGAGAGTGGCGTCCCGCAGCGGCTGCCCTTCCCTCCCAGTACGGGCGTGAGCACGACTCCGCAGTCCACTCCAGACGGCCAGCGCTTCTTGATTGAAGTGCCACAGGATCAACGAGCGGCGCGGGCATCAATCAGCGTGGTGCTCAATTGGCCAGCGTTGTTGAAGCGGTGAAAACCGATTCACGGGTACGACTGGATTGAAAATCATGGCGCGGGGATCGCGTCCGCGGGCGCGATGATGCTAGCGGACGCGCATCCGCTCGACGTCGCGTGCAAAAATGTCCAGCGCCGCCGCGAGCTCGGGCTTGTGCGGGTTAAAGCGGGCCTCGAGATCGTCGAGCCCATCGTCCAGCCAGCTCTCTTCGCTCAACGCAGTACTCGCGACGACGGCCGGAAGATCGAATATCTCCGGCACGACCGCGGGCACGGCGATCGGTATTTTGACCACCACCGCAACTGCTTCCGGCATTGGCAGTGGTGCAGCCCCCACGTCGGCGAGCACCGCCGCGGGAGGCGGCGCCGTCACAGGAGGCACTGTTACGCGCACGTCCGATGACGCGGGCGATCCAAGGATCGACCGGCTCAGCAGCAACATGCCGGCGACCGATACCGCCGCTTCGATCGAGACACACACCACTTTCGTCGGATCGATGACGCCGGCCTCGAAGAGATCGGTAAAACCCGCAGAACGTGCGTCAAATCCCACGGTGCCATTGGCGCTACGCGCGCGTTTCACGACCTCGTCGGCGTCAGCGCCGGCATTGACCGCGATCTGGCGCATCGGCGTGTCGAGCGCGCGCTTGAGCACGAGCATGCCCTTGCGCTCGTCTCGCGTTGTGTTCTCTGCGGCGCGATCCACCGCCTGAGCCGTGCGCAGCAGCGCGAGCCCACCTCCGGGCAGGACGCCTTCGGCCATTGCCGCGCGCGTCGCGTTCAGCGCATCGTCAAAGGCTTCCACACGGCTCTTGATGTCGGCGCGGCACACGCCACCGACACGAATCACGGCCGTCCCGCTTCCGAGCCCGGCCAGACGCTGGGCCAGCTCCTCGCGCATCACTTCGGACGCGGCGGTGCGGATCTGCCCACGGATTTCAGCGGCGCGCCGGTTAATCGCTTGGCGCTCGCCCGCGCCCTGGAAAATCGTCGTCGTGTCGGCGTCAATGACGACCCGGCCGGCCATACCGAGCTGGCTCAGCTCGAGGTGCGCGAGGCGGACGCCGAGCTTCGGCGCGACCAGCCGGCCACCCGTGCGGATGGCAATGTCTTCGAGAATCGCGCGTTGCGACGCACCTGCCGCCGGCGCGTTGACGGCAAGCACCGAAGCGGAATCGCCGGCCGCGTGCGCCACGAGCTGCTCCATCGCATCATCGTCGATGTCGGACGCCACGATCAGAAGCGGCTGCCCCGACGGCGCGACCAGCGCGAGCAGCGCGTCGACGGCCGAGCGGTTAATCGTCTCCTCGGAGACGAGGACGAGTACTTTCTTGAGCGTGGTCCTGTTGGAACGGCGGTTCTTGAGCAGATAAGGGGAACGGTAGCCCGCGGCGATGCGCAGACCCTTCACGACTTCGACAGTCGTCTCCTCCTGCGCAGCTTCCTGCAGAAGGATCAGGCCATCGCGACCGACCCGCCGGAGGACCCGGATGACCACTTCCGCTATCGTGACGTCGTGATGGCCTGAGATCCTCGCGACCTGCTGCAGCATCTGGACATCGGCCGGCCGCGACTGCTCGCGGAGCCGGGCCGTGACAACCGTCAGCGCTCGATCGAGGCCCCGCTTCAACTCGAGCGGGTCCGCGCCGTCGGCGATCTCGCTCATGCCTTCGGACAGAATCGCCGCCGTCAGCAGAATTGATGTCGTGGTGCCGTCGCCAGTCTTCGCCACGGAGTACTCGGCCGCCTGGCGCACGAGCGATGCACCAAGCTGCTGTTCGCGATCAGGCACCGAAAACGCCTTCGCAATCGTAACGCCGTCGTCGCAGAGCACGCCTTCGCGCTCGCTTTCCATGAGCACGCGGCTGCCGCGCGGGCCGAGGGTCGGTCGTACAGCGTCGGCCAGCTGCAGCGCGCCGGAGAGGATCTGGCGGTGCGCGTGGTTATCGATCGCGCCGTATGCGATTGGCATGGCTCTCCCGGTTCTGAATGAGAAAGGGTCCCGTCGGGCAGCCGCCGGGACCCTCTGTGAACCTACGCGTGCAATAACCAGCGGTGCGGGTTACTTAACCGAGACTTCGCCGCTGGCAAGGTTCTTCAACACCGTCCTGGTGCCGTCCCACGCGCTCGAGAACCAGATACCGCCCCTGCCCCTGCTCCCGTGGAGCGTGACGGCCAGCTGGTCGCCGCCGCCATTGAGCAGGTTGCCGTCGACGAGCGACAGCTGCATAATCGCGCCGCTGTCCACCGAGACTGTTGACAGCACGTTGCCGACGGCATCCGTGATGATCTCAGTCACGCTGGCTTTCGCGCTGAAGTCGGCTTTACCACCGCTGACGCTCAGGGTCGAAATCGCATTGGTCGCGATGAAGTAGGTGTGCGTCAAACCGTCGACGATACCGTTGGCGTTGCGGTTCGAGTAGACCGTGAGGAACGCTTTGCCCTGCGGGTTCGTGCCGCTCTTGTTGTACTTGACGTCAAAGGTCATCGTTGCATTGCGTTGCGCCGATGTGGCCGCCAGGTACCCGCCGGACCCGATGTTGCTGACGCTCGCGTCCGGCGCCGTCAGGATGGAGCCAGGCGTCGCGCGACAGACTGCAATAGTTGTGTCGTTCCAGAGCGGCGCTGCCATGTTGTAGTTGCCGGACACCATAATCGAAATCTTGTAGCTTTCGCAGATCGAGTTCGAGTTCAGGCTGAACTGGAGCGTCACCGCCGAAGAACCGACTGTTCTATCCGTCGGGTCCACCAGACCGACCGTCAGATTGGTCGCGCCATTGATCGGCACCCGATTGCCACTTGCATCCCGGAAGGCGAAGGTGATCTTCGCCGTCGTGATGTTGCCCGGATTCGGGTTGGTTTCCGTCCCGAAGGCGTCCTTGATCGTCGCCGCCAGTGTCAGCGTCGCCGTGTTGCTGGTTGCCGTCGTCGTCCACGCCACGATTTGGCCCGTGTAGGCCCCCGCGTCGCTCATCGGCGCCGCGCTTTCCGGGGTCACCGTCAACGATGCGGTGGCTGGACCCGCACCGGTGAAGTTCGAGTTGGTGCTCGTGAACACCGCGGTCACCTCGTATGGACCACCGACCGAGTTCATGATTGGCGCCACACGCGTCGCATAACCCGCCGTATTCACTGGTGCCGAACCGTGGCTGACGCCGGCCACCTTGAACTCGACGCTGCCTGTGATGGCCCCGCCCACGGCCGTGTTACCCGTGACGATCGCCGTGAACAGTGTCGTATCGCTGTATTGAACGGTCGCCGGAGCCACGGTCACCGTCATGGCAGTGGGGAGCGCGGTGATCGACGCTGTCGTCGTCGCCGGCGGCGCGGGAATCGAGTAGTTCGCGCTGCTCGCCGTCACCGACGTCACGTTGACGGTCTTGCCGGCGCCGACAGACGCGGTCGCGAACGTGCCGGCCGCGGTGCAGGTGGGCGTCTCGCTGTTGACTTGGCCGCCCGTCACCGTGCAGCTCGCCGTCGCGCTCGTGCCTCCGTCGAACTGCTTGTTGGCTGCGCTCACCGTCACGGTCAAGGGCGCCGGCGTAATCGTGCCGGTCACCGTTGTTGGCGCGTTCGAGATTGCGTAGTTCGAGCTGCTCGACGTCACCGATGACACGTTCACCGTCTTGCCGGTGCCCGCGACTGCGGTCGCAAAGGTGCCGGTCGCGCTGCACGCCAGCGTTTCGCCGTTGACCGCGCCGCTGTCGACCACACACGCCAGCGAAGCGTTCGTTCCGCCGTTGTAGACCATCGACGCTGCGGTCACCGTGACTTTCAGAGGCGCCTTGTCGATCGTGTTGGTAATCGTCGTGCTCGCGATGTTGCTGTAGTTGCCGGTGCCCGTGAAGCTCCAGCTGTCTGTGGCGAAAGTGCCCGCAGACGTGTGCGTCGTATTCAGCGTCACCGTGCCGACCGCCGCGCCCGTCTCGCCGTTCACACCCGTGATCGACGTCACCGTCGCGCTGTGCGGAAGGCCGTCATACGTCACCGTGTAGGGCGCCACCACAACCGTCGCCGTCGCCGTGTTGATTGTGTTCGTGATCGACGTGCTCGCGATGTCGTTGTAGTTCGCGGTGCCCGTAAAGCTCCAGCTGTCGCTCGAGTACGTCCCAGCCGCCGTGTGCGTCGTGTCCAGCGTGACCGTGCCGACCGTCGCGCCCGTCTCGCCATTCACGCCCGTAGTCGACGTCACTGTCGCGCTGTGCGGCAGGCCGTCATACGTCACCGTGTAGGGCGCCACCACAACCGTCGCCGTCGCCTTTGTAATCGTCAGCGTGCCGTTGCTCGCCGTCACGTTGTAGTTGGCATTGGCCCCAAGCGTCACTGTGATCGGCGTCGTCCCGACCCCAGTGGTCGCCGTTGCCGTCGTCGCCAAGCTGTAATCCAGCGTGTCGCCGTTGACCGTCCCGGTCGCCACGGCATCCAGCGTCGGATTCGCCGAACCGTAGGTCCGGCTCTGGTTGTTGGCCGACACTGTCGCGTTCTTCGTGCTGATCGTCAGGGTGCTGTCGGTCGCCGTCACGTTGTAGTTGGCGTTGGTGCCGAGCGTCACGGTGATGGGATAGCTGCCCACCCCCGACCCGGTCGTCGCCGTCGTGTCGAGTGAGTAAGCAAGCGTGTCGCCCACAACCGCGCCAGTCACGATCGCCGTCAACACCGGATTGGCATCACCGTAGGTCTTGGTCTGCGGCTCCGCCGTTACCGTCGCGCTCTTCTTCGTGATGCTGAAGCTGCCCGCTTCATACGTGATGTCGTAGTTGCCCACGTTGCCGCCGGTCGCCGTCGCCGTCGTCGCATACGAGCCCACGTTCTCGCCCGTCGCGCGCGTTGACCCCAGGGTGATCCCCGCCACGTCGCCCGCTTCAAAGCCGCTCTCGGTCGCCGACAGCGCCGGATCCAGCGACCCGTAGGTCTTGGTCCCGTCGCCCGCCGTCACCGTCGCGCTCTTCTTCGTGATGCTGAAGCTGCCGGCCACATACGTGATGTCGTAGTTGCCCACGTTGCCGCCGGTCGCCGTCGCCGTCGTCGCGTAGCTGCCGACGTTCTCGCCCGTCGCGCGCGTTGACGCCAGGGCAATCCCCGCCACGTCGCCCGCTTCAAAGCCGCTCTGGGTCGCCGCCGACAGCGCCGGATCCAGCGACCCGTAGGTCTTGGTCCCGTCGCCCGCCGTCACCGTCGCGCTCTTCTTCGTGATGCTGAAGCTGCCGGCCACATACGTGATGT
>JBKJTD010000368.1:0-30519 GCA_046590915.1 Vicinamibacterales bacterium | reverse complement strand
GCGGTGCAGCAACGTTTCCTGGTTGTCAACCATCGTGTAGGGTGCCGGCCGCGCGAACTGGTTGTCGCTCGGCGTGACGACGCGCGTGGGGCCGACCGACCCCATGTGCAGCCACATCGACGCCGAGCCGGGCCCGCCGTTAAACAGAAACGTCACAGGCCGTGTGCTCTTGTCAGCGACGTCACTGCGCACGTACGACGCCGAGTACATCAGGCCGAGCACCTCACCGGCCTCATTTTTGATGGCCGTCGTGCCGGCCATCGCCGTGTACGGAATCGACTGACTGGCCAGCTTCATCGTGTGCTGGGAAGCCGCCCACTCTTCGGATGGCGCGGGCTGCGCTGCGGCCGGTTGCGCTGCACCCGGAGGCACACCAGGCACCTGAGCGAGCGGATACGCCAGTGCCACACTGAATACCGCGACCAGCAGTACGGTCGATCGTGTCGTCCAACCCATGAGACCCCCCGGCAAGAGAATAGGCGAATTTGGCCATGCCGTCTCGACATTCGCGTCCCAGGCTCGCCGGCTCAGGTAGAATCGGCGCGCCATGCAACCTGGAACCCGTTTGGGCAATTTTGAAGTCATCGCCAAACTCGGCGAAGGTGGCATGGGTGAGGTCTATCGCGCGCGGGACGTGACGCTTCACCGCGAGGTCGCCATCAAGGTTCTGCCGGAACTGGTGGTCCAGGACCCGGACCGGCTCGCCCGCTTCGTGCGCGAGGCCCAGGCGCTGGCCGCGCTCAATCATCCCAACATCGCGCACATTCACGACGCTTCCGCCGGCGCCTACATCGTCATGGAACTGGTCGAAGGCGAAGACCTCTCCGAGATCATGGCGCGAGGTCCGATGCCCCTCGCCGAGGTGCTGCCCATTGCGCGTCAGATCGCGCAGGGTCTGGAAGCCGCGCACGATCAGGGCATCGTGCATCGCGATCTGAAACCGGCCAATATCAAAGTCCGGCCCGATGGCACAGTGAAGATTCTCGACTTCGGTCTGGCGAAGGCCGTGGGACCGCAGTCGGCGACCGGGTCGCAGGACGCCATGAACTCGCCGACGTTGACGGCGCACGCCACACAGTTGGGATTCATCCTGGGCACGGCGGCGTACATGTCGCCAGAGCAGGCGCGAGGCAAACCCGTCGATCGGCGCGCTGATGTGTGGGCGTTCGGCGTGATTCTCTACGAAATGTTGACTGGCAGGCGCGCGTTTGCGGGGCAAGAAATTTCGGACGTGCTGGCATCCGTGCTCAAGGACACACTGCCGATTGAATCGATTCCTGTAGACGTGCCTCCGTCGATTCGTCGGCTGCTGAAGCGCTGCCTGCAGAAGGATCGCGCCGAGCGGCTCGATTCCATGGCCACCGCCCGACTTGAGATCGCTGACGCGGCCGCCAGCGACGAGCGGGTCGAGGCGTCATCAACAGGCGTGGTCGCGCCAGTGGCGGCTGCGCAGCGAACCTGGTTGCCGATCGCAGCGGTCATCCTGGTTGTCGCGGCGCTCGCGGCGTGGGCTGGATCGACCTGGCGCCCGTCCACGTCTGCGGCCCAAGGCCCCGTTGTTGCGTTCAATGTGGGTGTGCCCGGTGAGGTCACGGGTGTCGCGATCACTCCGGATGGCAACACCGTGATTGTGCAAGACGACCGCCTCTACATTCGGCGTCTGTCCGATCCGGTCCCGCGTCCAATTCCAGGCACAGACGGCGCGCGGAATCTCTCGATCTCAAACGACGGCCTGTGGGTGGCGTTCAATTCGAGGGGCACACTGAAGAAGGTGGCGCTCGCCGGTGGTGATCCGCTCGTGCTCGCGGATCTCGATGTGGATAGTCCCGGGTTCGGATGGGGACCGGAGCACACGCTGGTGTTCTCCCGAGGCTGGGGCTCTGCGCTCTTCTCCGTGTCCGCCGATGGCGGCGGAACGCCCAAAGCCGCGTCCACGTTGGATGCCGCGAGTGGGGAAGCGTCGCACTGGTGGCCGCAGTTGCTGCCCGATCGGAAGTCGATGATCTTCACGATTTGGATGGCCGCCGCAGGTATCAACGACGCGCGCATCGGGATCCTCGATATCCCCAGCGGGACGCACCGCGTCATCGGACCCGGCGCGTTTACCCGATACACGCCCTCCGGCCATCTGGTGTACTTCCACGCGGGCAGGTACTACGCAGTGACGTTCGATCTGCAGACGATGAGCCCAGTCGGCGAACCTGCAGTTGTGATGACCGACGTCCTGCCTCTCGACCCGCTCGGCACTCACGACAAACCCTGGGCTGTGTCGACTAACGGCACGCTCGCCGCCGTGGCTGGGCCGCTGTACCCGGAGTTGCAATGGGCGTGGGTCACCGCCGCTGGGACGCCAACGCCGGTCGTCGTGCGGACGGAGGAGGTCCACAGCGTGGATCTCACGGCCGACGGGCGGTGGCTCGCCTCAAGCCACAACGAAGGAGGACTAGCCGCCCTGTGGCTCACTGATCTCAGCCGTCAGACGCAAACCCGGATTGAACTGCCCGGCAGCAATTTTTCACCGTCATGGAGTCCGGACGGCCGGTTCTTCATTTTCACGTCGATGAGGAAGGGACATTTTGATCTGTGGCAGTACCGCGTGGACGAGGGACGCGCGGTGCCGCTCATTGAGGAGCCATTCGACCAGCATCCCTTGGCGGTGTCGAACGACGGAACCAGGTTCGTCCTCGAAGACTCCAGCAGCGACGGCACCGTGCGCGTGGCCTGGGCCTCGATTGACGCGCCGACACGGCGCACCGTGATCGAGGGATTGATCCCTTCTGACGAGATCCGGTTCTCGCCTGACGATCGGTGGATCGCCGCGGAACTGAATGTGGATGGCCGGGCGCAGATTGTGGTGCGGCCGTTTCCGTCCGGCGGCCCGGCAGTGAACATCACTCCGAATGGCGGCACGAGGCCCGTGTGGCCGCAGACGGGGTCGCGCATCTACTATCAGCGCGGCGACGAAGTGATGGCCGTGTCGTACAGCACTTCCGGCGGACGCTTCAGTGTCGTCAGTGAACAGACGGTCTTCCGACTCGCGCAGCCGTTCCGTCTTCTGGGCATGGGTCCAGACGGCCGGTTCCTGGTCGGGCTACATGTGCCCGGCCAGACGCGCGAAGCGCGCGTCACCCTCAACTGGTTCCAGCAGCTGCCGAAGTAGCTTGGTTTAGAGCGGTTTCGGCACGTGGGGGCGTTACTGTGGCCTATGTCCTGAGCCGGCGTCGCCAACCGGCAATTGGACGCTTGTGTAATAGGCAATTGGACGGTCTCGCCTGACCCAATGTGCCCGCCCGTTGGCCGCCGCCGTGAAGGTTGCGCTGCGCGATCTGCATCGCTACCAGCGGAACAGGCGAGTCGCCTTGACGATGAAAGACCGATTTTCGAGGGTGGACGGAAAACGGCCCTCGGAGCCCGCGCGACCATCGCTGTAGACCACGAAGAGGTCACTGCCGGGCGCGTACTCCCAGCGGAAACGGGCATTGGTGGTCATCGTGCGGCTGTCGGCACGGTACTGCACGAGCGCAGACACAAACATCCGGGGCGTCAGGGTGAACGTGGTTCTGCCGCCGAAGAGATTACTGTTGCTGTTGCCAAACGGTGTGCGCAACCGGTTCACCGAGAGGGTGGGTTCGAGGAAGAATCTGGGCGACAGTTCCACGCGCCCCCGCCACGACGCCTCGGTGATCGTGCCACCGTAGAAGCCTCCGTGTGCCAGGGAAAGGAATCCGGAGATCGGACGCGACGGGGACAGTTCGTAGAAGACTTTGCCCTGCCGAAACCGGTAACGACCGGCGGGGACGGTAACGCCGAGATTCACATCGGCATCAAACTGCTCGGTCGAATCGATCACCTGCAGCGACAGTCTGTCCGTGTTCTTGAATTCCAGGCGGAACGTGCCTTCCACAGAACGCGACTCGAGCTCTCCAGCGGGGTTGGCGTAGTAGTCGATCTCGCTCTCGAAAAAAACCTTACGCACCGGACCCAGACGGGTCGGCCTTGGACTGTAGCGCCCCTCGGCCAGCGATCGACGGAAGGCGGTCCGGCGAAGAAATCCGGCTTCCGGATTGAAGTGTGCACCCACCAGCAGATGTTCGGCGCTCAACCCGATGCGGTCGGAGTTGTAGTCCACTCTCCCGCGATAACTGGTGGCATCACTCTTGGCATGGTCATCGCGCGTCGCAGCCCAATACGCCGACGCGCTAAAGGTCGTCGTGAGATTGAGGGCCAGGTCGGCACCGTATGCGTAGTTGGTGGCGGCGCGTCCCGTCGCAGGCACACCCCGGCGAGTGGCAAGGATGCCGACTCGGCTGCGACTCAGGAGATTGCGGCTGATGCGCAGGACACTGTAGTCGGTGGGACGTGCATCAGCGACCGCGGACTCGCCCGTCCGGATATGCAGGGCACCCACCTGAAACCCTCCGGTACGTTGGAGCACGCGTCCACCGCCGACAATCGGCACAGCCATGCCATTGGCTAACCCGATGCGGCGACTGTAGAAGAGCACCGGGGCGCTGCCGGGACCGAAACCTCCGCCGCCACCCCCGCCTCCACCCCCGCCTCCGCCACCGCCGCCTCCGCCACCCCCGCCGCCGCCACCCCCGCCTCCGCCGCTTGCGCCAAACGTGAAGTAGTCCTGCCCCTCAAGGAAGAACTCCCGCTTCTCGGGGAAGAACACACTGAAGCGCGTCAGGTTGACCTGCGCCTCATCGTCTTCGACCTGGGCGAAGTCCGTGTTGTAGGTGAGGTCGGCCACAAGCGTCTGCGTCACGCCCCACTTGACGTCCACGCCGATGTCGCCGTCCTGCCGGCCCGTGAATGGCGGGCTGGCGGCGAGGCTGGTCACGCGTGAACCCACGACGTACGGTTTCACGTCGATGTTTCGCAGACCGCGCGGAGGCTCGAGGCCGGTCAACGTTCCGGCCAGCGACACGCGCAGCAATCCCATGCGGCCGATCGACTGGGGAATGGGAGTGAGAAAGGAGACCTCGTTTTTCCACCGAACGACGCGTCGGAAGTTGATACCCCACGCAGTGCCGGATTCATCGAACCGCATCGACCGGTAGGGAAACTTGAATTCGACGGTCCACCCTCCGTCGAAATCTGCCGTGCGAACCTCCCACAGGCCGTTCCAGTTGGTGTTGGGTGATTCGTTGCCGAGCTGTCCATCGTTCATGCCGCCCTGCGCGTTGGCATAGAAGTAATAGCCATTGCGGCGATCAATGAAGGTGTCGAAAATCACGCCGAAGTGGTCGTTGTTGTACAGATTGCGCGCATCGCGCTGCATGTCGCTCATCACGCGCCGCCGTGAATCTGTCTCCCAGTTGCGGGCGCTGATGTAGATGTGGTCGGCGTCAACGAACACCCAGACGTCCGTCCGTTCGGTGGCCGGCTGGCCCTCAAACGGTTCCTGCTGCACGAAATCACTAATCGACTGAGTGGACGCGTACACCGTTTCGTCGAGCCGGCCGTCCAGCACGAGAGGATCGGTGAGCCGCGTCGCTCGAAGAGTGACGTTGCCGCGTGCGTCGCGGGTGACGACCTCAGGGGCGACCGGCGGCGCCGGCGCAGCACCCAACGCATTGGCAACCACGCCCTGTGCGTCTTGCGCCGAGGCGGGGCCGGAGAGGCAGGCTAGCAAAAGAAGGAAAACAACGAACGGCATTACGACCACAGATCATACCTCGGCAGGCTCACAGCCGACGCAAGCCCGAAGAGCGCTAGAATTTCCCATGGTCCGACCGCTCACTCGCTCGATCCTCTGCTTTGCGTTTGTGGTTCCGGTTGTCGTGGCGTCGCAGGTGGCCCACCCAGTGGTCATTCCGGCACCGCAGGGCACGCACACCGGGAACGGCCTGGCCGGCTTCGCCAAGATACTGTGCTCGGGCGTCTTCGTCTCCGGCCGCGCACCGGAGGACGTCGTCCATGGCAGCGCGTATTTCTTCATGCCGGCGGCCGAGCGGGACGCAGTGACGTGGACCGTCGACCGCAACGCAAAGGTCGCGCGGGCGTCGTTGGGGGCTACGACGCGCGAGGCGCGGTGGTACGGCGATCAGGGATGCATCATTCCGTCCACCACGGCGCCGGGCATTCACTTCACGCCCGTGCCGGTGCAGACGACGTTGCCTGATGCGATGTCACTGCCGTGGCCGATGGGCGATCAACCCGACATGTCTCCGCTGCCGGCGGGTGTCGATCAGGTGAAGCTGACGGCCGCAGTTGATGCCGCGTTCAGGGACGCGGCCGGCCTGACGGCTGCGTTCGTGGTCGTGCACAAGGGGCGGATCGTGGCCGAGCGGTACGCGCCGGGAATCACGAAAGACACGCAACTGGAAAGCTGGTCGATGGGCAAGAGCCTGGCGGCGACGCTGTTTGCGCTGCTGGTGGAGGACGGCACGTACACGATCGAGCAAAGGGCGCCGGTGCCCCTGTGGCAGACGCAAGGCGATCCGCGCGCGGCGATCACGAACAGCGACTTGCTGCGCATGAGCGCCGGTCTCAAGTTCATGGGCAATCAGGAAGCCGGATCGAATGCCGCGTACCCCGATCACTATTTCATCTACACGGGCGGCATCGACGCGTTCGAGTATTCGATCACCCGTCCGCAGGAGTACGCACCGAACACCGACGGCCGGTATCGCAACAGCGATCCGCTGACGGTGACGTACCTGACCAAACTCGCCGTCACCAAACGAGGCGAGAACTTTCTGACGTGGCCGCAGCGCGCGCTGTTTGATCGCATCGGGATTCGGCGGCAGGTCCTCGAGACCGATCCCTACGGCAACTTCCTCATCACCGGCTACGACTACGGCACGGCTCGCAACTGGGCGCGGTTCGGCATGTTGTATCTCCAGGACGGCCTGTGGCGAGGGGAGCGGATCCTTCCGGAAGGCTGGACCAAGTTCGTGAGCACGCCCGCGCCGGCCTGGCGGCGACCGGAATACGGCGGCCTCTTCTGGCTGAACCAGATCAACACGTGGAACCTGCCGCCTGACACCTACTTCGCCGCGGGCGCTGGTGGTCAGAACACGTGGATCGTGCCGTCACTCGATCTCGTGATTGTGCGGATGGGCCACATGCGCGGGCAGGGCGCCGCTCGGCGCGGTACGAACGAGGCGCTGGGGCTGGTGGTCGAGGCGGTCACGCGGTGATGGAGCTTCCGCGACGTCGTCAGCGCGGCACCGGCCGAAAGCGCCAGATGCGGCCGAGGGCTGTGTTGTAGGTCGAGACGATCTGGCCGTTGTCAGTCCACCCTGGCATCCAGTGATCTGCAGTCGCCTTGCCGCCTGGCACCGTGACCCGGCCGCTTGCGGGATCGACGATCCCCAGCGGCCAGAACCAACTGTCGACAGGAGCCACGCGGACCGCGATACGGCCGTCCACCCCGACGGCATTTGGTGCAAGCCCATCAACCAGGGGGATGCGGAAGTCTCCATCAACAGGAATGTCGTGTTCCGGTGAGCCATCAAGCGGTAGGTGCACGAGGCGGACACCTGTTCGTTCATTGACCTTGATGACGAGGTACCGTCCCTTCGGGTCGATGGCTACGCCGTCACCTTCTCGAAGGCGCCGAGGCGCACTGCCGTCGAGACCGAGCGCCCAGACCACACGGGAGGCGACGTAGTACAACGTCCGCCCATCCGGGGAGCCCGCCAACCCTTCCACGGTGTTCGCATCAATTGACGAGATCTCGCGGGAGATCACCCCCTCTGCGGCCGAGGCCACGACGACTGTTCGCTTGCTGGGTCGGCCCTTGACGAACGCGACGTGGTCCGGGCCGAGCGACGTCATCGGATCCTGCGTGTCCTCGTTGAGGAGCGTCGGCGCAAAAGGCTGCGGCGCCACGCCCGGTGCAAACACCATGAGCCGCTGGGCGCCCGCCACGCGCACGGTCAGCAACACACGTCCCGCTGGTCCCGGCAGGGCGAGCGCAAAGCCGCTGCGGTTGACCACTTCCTCGTAGTTCGGCAGAGGGTCGCCCTGCGTGAAGCGCCCGAATCCTCCGGGCATCGACACGTGGTCGAGATAGATCGCGCCATCGGGACCGACATCGATGTAGATGGGTTCGGCGGTCGTCGAAAACAACGGCTCGAGCCGATCCGATCCGTCAAGCGGGGCAGCCATGATCTGGTGCAGGTCACCGGATGCCAGATCAAACACAACCCAGTCGTCGGTCACTGCAATCGGATACTCGCCGAATGAAACCGTCCAGCGGAGCGTCACCTCTGGGGCCAGACGACGTGTCTGTCCCGACGCCAGGTCAATCGCATACAGATGATTGACCCCACCGGTCACGGATGCGGGCCGGCCGTAGAAGACGACCGTCGTGCCATCAGGCGTTACGCGGGCATTGGCCCATTGCGTCGGGAGAATCGCGTCGAGCGGATCGAATGTCTGGCTGCTTCGGCGATAGCGGAACAACTGCGGGAATCGCTCCTCGTTGATCTGCAGGGCGATGAGATCGCCGCCCGGCAGTTCGAGCGCCGCGCTGACATCCCGAAGTACCAGACTCTCGGCACCGGCTGGGACAGGCACGCTATACACGCCGCCTGCGCCGGCCGGAGTGCGAGTCAGCAGCACACGTGTACCGTCGAGGGTCCACGAGATGGAACTCGCACCGCCTCGCGTGCGGTCGTTGGTCAGCACGCTCCAACTGCCTGACCCTGGTTTCATCATCGCGACCTGGGTCTGGTTGTCGATCATCGCCACAAACGCGAGGTCCTGCCCATTGGGCGACACGCGCGGGCCCCAGGCAACCGGCGGCCCTCCGAGATCTTCTCCGACCCAGTGCGTGGGCCAGTGTCTGCGCGGCGTCGCCCACCATGCGCCGGTGGCCAGGGCGGCGGCGACGAGGATCACCATGGCGATCAAGACGGGCTTCCCAGGCCACGTGCTCCGTGACGGTACCGGTGCCACCGCCCCACCGGCGACGCCCGCATCCGACGAAGTGCTGGAGCCGGACAAGGCTTCGAGTGCAAACGCCACATCGCGGGCAGACTGGAATCGTTCCGCCGGCTGTTTCTCGAGGCAGTGCCTGACGATGCGTTCGAGCGACGACGGGAGGGGGCTGCGCGACCCCGAGAGGTCGGGCGCGTCGTCCTTGACGATCGCGAACAGGGTATCGGCCGTCGTGTCCGCTTTGAAGGCGCGACGGCCGCACAACATTTCGTACAGCACCGCGCCGAGCGCAAACAGATCCGTGCGCCCGTCCACGGCCTGTGCGCGCACTTGTTCGGGCGCCATGTATCCCACGGTGCCGACCACGGTGCCAGGGTCGGTCATGGCCATGGCTGTTTCGCTGACGCCCGTCTGGCCCGCCGTGCTGTCGGTGGATGGTCTGGCTAACCCGAAGTCGAGAATTTTTACCCGACCGTCACCGAGCAGGAAGATGTTGTCGGGTTTGAGATCGCGATGGACCAGGCCTTTCTCGTGTGCTGCGGCCAATCCGCGCGCGACCTGCGCCGCGACCTCGATGGCCTTCCGCACGGGCAGCGCGCCTCCGGCCAATGCGTCGGCCAGTGACTGGCCTTCGAGCAGTTCCATCACGAGGGCGTGCGAAATGGCGTCGGGTGTCCTTTCGATGCCGTAAATCGTCGCGATGTTCGGGTGATTGAGCGACGCCAGCACCTGCGCTTCCCGTTCGAATCGCTCGCGGCGGCCGATGTCGGCAGCAAAGGCCGGCGGCAGCACCTTGATGGCCACGTCCCGGCCGAGGCGAGTATCACGCGCGCGATAGACCTCACCCATGCCGCCCGCGCCGATCTTGGCGCTCACTTCATACGGACCGAGACGGGTGCCTTGGGTGAGGCTCATCGAGTCGCCGCGCCTCCGCGCCAGTTGAGCAGCACCGTGATGGGAGTGGTCACGATCGTGTCCTGTGCGAGGTTGAGCAGGAAGCGGCCCTGTCTATCCACCACGTTGCCTGGAGATGCATTGCGCGGGACCAGTCGGATCGGAAATAACCTGACCGGCGGATCAAAGGCGAACGCCCTGTCGGTGGCGCGCACGGGGGCCGCCATCATGTGCTCCTCAGACACGAAGTACAGCTCCTCCCGATTGAAGCTCCATCGCGGAGAGTGACCGCGTTCCGACACTTGCCACTGGCCCATGGCCACCGGGAACGCCTGCACCACAATGCGCGAGATACCGGTAGAGTCGATGGACGCGTACGCGACCCAGCGTCCGTCTGGCGACAGCACGCCCTGGCCTCTCGATGCGCGCCTCGAAGGCGATCATCTGATTGTTCCGCGACCAGGCCGGGAACCCGTCGATGCGGGCGTCAAACGTCAATCGCGTCATCCCGTTCAGGCCCAGGTCGCTGACGTAGATATCCCGGTTGTCATTGAGCGTGCGGTCCACCGCCAGACGTGTCCCATCAAACGAGATCTTGATGTCCTGGACGATCCCCTCGATTGCAACAGGCGCGCCTTGCGCCGCCCCCGCACGATCGACCCACGCCAACCGAGACATGCGGGTGAACGGTTGTCGGCGATACGCCAGCAAACCATCCCCTGAGACTGAGAATGCACCATGGCCGAGCCCGACGGCGCCCATGCCATCGGCGATGATGCGCGGCTCTGCCGAGAACTCCCGACGGGTGAGATCGACTGCCCGCGCGACGAGTTTGCCCTGGTCCACAAACACCAGCAGGTTTGGCGCGATCCACCGCGCCGTCGATTCTGACGACCCCAGTTTCGTCGAGGTGGGGTCATCGAGTGACGCCAGGTAGAGCCCGCTGTTCTCCAGGCCGGGCGAGTAGAGGTAGTAGACGAAATGCCGGCCGTCTGGCAGGAACTGGGCGAAGCCACCCGTCAGGCCACCTGCAGAACCCGCCATGACTGTTGTGGTCGGCCCACCGGTCGCGCTCACGCGGCGCAGTCCGCGATTCGTCCTGAAGAGGATGACGCCGTCGGCGTTCCAGCTCCCACCAAGGGGTTGGCCCGTATCCCCGAGCGGGGTGGCCGTTCCGCCGGTGGCCTCGATGGTCAGGACTTTGCCGTCGGCGAAATAACCAATCGAGCGCGAATCCGGCGACCAGAACGGCCAGCGGGCGCCTTCAGTGCCGGCCAGCATCTGCGCATCGGCGCGATCGAGTCGTCGAACCCAGACAGACGACACCTCGGGCTTGGTTCCTGGTGCGACAAAGGCGATGCTCAGGCCGTCTGGTGAGAGTTCCAGGTCGATGCCCCACGGAGTGACCGCCGTCGCGACGTCGAGGCGCATCTCAGGCGGCGGGGCGGGCGGGGTTTCGCTGAAGTGTATCGCGGCCAGCACGACCGTCGTCAGTGCCAACGCGCCGCACGCGGCAAGGAGCGGGAACGACCATCGAGCCGGCACTGCCATTGCCGACGATGATTCGGAAGTCGGCGCCTTGAGCGCCTCATCGATCTCGAGCCTGATCGTCGAGGCATCCGCGAGGCGCTGCTTCGGATCGCGGGTGAGGCATCGCGCGAGCAGCCTGCGAATCGCCGCAGGCGTCTCGGCGGGTAACGCCGTGAAATCGATGTCCTGTCGGAGGACTGCCGCGAGCACGTCCGAGATTTCTTCGCCCGCAAACGCACGCCGGCCGGTGAGCATTTCGCAGAGCACCGCGCCGAAGGCCCAGATGTCCGCGCGTCGATCGACCACCTTGCCGCGCGCCTGCTCTGGAGACATATAGGCGACCGTGCCCAGGATCATGCCCATGGCTGTCATCGCGGGCGACGTCATCGTCGGAGATTCGTAGGGCGTGGCTCTAGCCGCGCCATCCCCGCCATCCAGCGCTTTCGCGAGCCCAAAATCCAACACCTTCACGGTGCCGTCGGCGCGGACCTTAATGTTTTGCGGCTTGAGGTCGCGGTGGACGATGCCCAGTTCGTGCGCGGCTTCGAGCGCGTCGGCGATCTGGCGGGCGATCGGCAGCGCGTCCGAGAGCGGGATTCCCCGGGGCTGAAGCCCCGGGACTACGGGTTGACGTAGGGCCGGGTCTTTAGACCCGGCCGCAATGACATCAGACAGGTCCTCGCCCTCGACCAGTTCCATGACGAGGGCGTTGCCTTCCAGTCCGTAAATCTGCGCGATGTTCGGATGATTGAGCGCCGCCAACACCTGCGCCTCGCGCTTGAAGCGCGCGACGCGATCGGCATCCGCCGCGAACGACTCGGACAATATCTTCAGCGCGACGTCGCGGTTGAGGTTGGTATCTCGCGCGCGATACACCTCGCCCATGCCACCGGCACCAAGGGGTGCGACGATTTCATACGGACCGACACGGGCGCCGACACTGAGACTCATGGGGATGCGTCGGGATTATAGGCGACCGACGGACGCGGTGCGGCGCGGCGACGGCGATCCCACAGCTGCCATAAGATGACGGGCACAAACCGTATGGCCATCCCAGTCACCTTCACGCAGGCGGCGCTCCCCATCGCCTTCCTTACGGTCGTCATCGTGTACGGCATGGTCCTCAGACCGCTGGCGTTTGGCCAGCCGTCGCTGCCGCTCGAAGTGGTCTTCCCGCTGGCCTCGGCGTTTGCGGTCGTGCACCTCAACCGGCTGGGTCACTCCTGGGCCGACATTCAAGCGTCCATCGTCCACCGCATGGGTCGAGGCATCCCGGGGTTTTTCATCCTCGCCGCCATCGGCATGCTGATTGGCAGTTGGATGGTCGCCGGCATCATTCCGATGCTGGTCCACTGGGGCATCAGGCTGATCGCCCCCGAGTGGCTCTATCTGCTCGCGTTCCTCGTGCCCGTCGTCTTTTCCACACTCACGGGCACCTCCTGGGGATCGGCGGGAACGGTCGGCGTGGTCATCATGGGCATTGCGATGTCGGTGGGCGGGGACCTCGCGATCACGGCCGGCGCGGTCGTCGGTGGTTCCTACTTCGGCGACAAGCTCTCGCCTCTGTCAGACACCACCAACATGGCCGCGTTGGGCGCCGACGTTGACCTGTTCGATCACGTGCGCGCCATGCTGTGGACTACTTTGCCGAGTGCGCTGGTGGCGATCATCGTCTACACCGTCGTCGGTCTGCTGTATCCCCCGGCTGGCAGCGGCGCGACAGCCGAGTCCGCCGCGTTCCTGGCGGGCCTCGAGCGGGTGTATCACTTCACGCCGCTGCTGCTGATTCCACCGGCGGTGGTGTTGTATGGGTCCCTGCGTCAGATGCCGACGATCCCCGTCCTGGGTGCGGGGATCCTCTCTGCGGCCGTGCTGGCGCTTGTCACACAGTCGTTCACACTGGCCGACGTCGCCGCATCGATCACCACGGGATTTTCGGCCACGATGGCGCCGTGGGCGACTGACGTCCCCGCGGGTGTGGCGTCGCTTGTGTCCCGCGGCGGACTCTATTCAATGCGCGAAGCCATCTTCGTGGCGTTCCTTGTGTTCTTCTTCATCGGCATCATCGACCGCATCGACGCGATGTCGATCGTCGTGACGCGGGTGTTCCGATTCGCGCGCACGGGGACGTCAACGGTGCTGGCCTCACTTGGCGCCACGGCGATCACCAACGCGATGACGTCCAACCAATACGCCACATCGTTCATCGTCGGCGATGCGTTCCGGTCGAAGTACGACGAACACGGCGTCCCCCGCCGCATCCTGTCGCGATCGATCGAGGACTACGGCACGATGCTGGAGCCCATCGTGCCGTGGCACCCGTCGTGCCTCTTCATGGTGGCCACGCTGGGCGTACCCGTGGCGGAGTTCTGGCGGTGGGAAGTGTTGACGCTGGCCAACCTTGTGATCGCCCCGCTGTGGGTGGTGCTCGGTATCGGACTCGGGCGCCAGAGGCGCTGAAGTCGAATAAGGCGATCACCTGATAGCGAGCAGCATCCGCCGGAGTTGCCGTATTTTCAGCGAAACAGATCGGCGATGATTCGTGCCCGGTAGTCGAAGATGTGTTTGACCTGCCGGCGCACCAGCGGCAGCGTGATCGCACTGAGGGGGTGCAGGGGCAGGCGGTACTGCACGTGGTCAGTGATGCGCGTCCCCTCCGGGACGGTCTCAAACGTATGGGTGTGCAGCCACTCGCGGTACGGCCCGCGCAACTGCTCGTCCACAAACATCATCGGTGGTTGCCACGCGCCGATGCGTGTGCGCCAGCCAAAGGGCACGCCAAACAGCGACAACCGGTAATCGATCAACGCGCCCTCCTGCAGCGTGATGACGCCCGGGGTCAGCACCCGGAAGCGCAATTGTGGTGGTGTAATGCGCTCGAGGTTGTGCGCGTCCGAGAAGAAGGCAAACACCTCCTCGATGGGGCGTTCAACGATCTGTGTACGGGTGATGTGGGGCATTGATTCAGCGCTTTTGAATTCGGACGAAGTCGACGGCGGCCGCGAGACGACGGCCGTCACCGCCACCCATGTCCGCAGGGCGTGTATCCCGGCCAAAGGCGAGCGTGACGTGATTGATGCCAGCGCGCCACATGTCTGCCTCAGTCGCCACCTCGATGCGCTGCCATCCGCCAGCGAGCGTCACGGGGGGCAGGGCCTGCCCATTCACTATAAACGTGACCGTCTGTGGCGCGAGGCCGTCCGCCTCGAACGGCCGGAGCTGCGATTGAATCAGGAGCGGGGCTGCATCCGACAGGGGCAACACCATGGTCGCAGTCGCTTCGCTCCACCTGAACGTGACGTCGCCGTCCCGCTCCACGCCGTGCCATCCGGCACCGAGGTAGTCGGCGTCCCCGGCACCGATGTCGACGCGGCCGTACGGTCGGGACGGATCGCCGAGGAATCGATTCGGGCGGAGCAGGTCAAAGCGATCGGGTGTCACCCCGTTGCTGATCGCCCAGAGCGCGTTCGCAGGGAAGGACGGAATGTGACCGACCCAGCCGTGCGCGACGGTTGCTTGTGACGCCGCGAGGTCGCCAAACGACACGATTTGACCGATGCGATAGGTGCCTGACCGCGCGACCGCCATCAGCGTGATGTTCCAGAACACCAGCAGCGACAGTGCGGCTGCGGCAGTCACGGCCGGGCGTCGGCGGACCCAGTCGGTCATCGAGGCAAACAGTACTGCGCAGCCACACACCAGGAAGGGAATGAGACTGTCGAATCGGCGTCCGCCGAAACTTGCCCCGGCCCACCAGTCTTCCACCGCGCCGTTGGTCCACGTCATCAGCACCAGCGTGAGAAGGCCGGTCGCCGCAAGCAGGCGATGTCGCCGCCAGAGAAACAACAGCCCGACCGCTCCCACGTACGCCGCAGGCGACGTCGCAAAGAGGCCACTGCGCGACGACCACAACACATCGACCCATTGCGCGTTCCACCACAGCAGGCGAGGGCTGACCGGTGGTTGCGTGATCCACTCGCCATAGAGCGCGTGCCAGGTCCACATCTGGGGCACGGTCGCGACAAACACGCCGGCGCCAAATGCTGCGGCCAGCCACGGCCGCGTCAGGATACCGACGGCCGGTAGCACGAGCACCATCGCGTTCTGCCAGCGCATGATGACCATCACGCCGCCCAGGACACCGATCACCGCCCATGTCCGCCAGGATGTCGAGGTGCGGTGCGTCAGCCACGCCCACACAAACGCCGCCACCGACGCCATCGACACCGAATGACTCATCGTCGGTTCACGAACGAGGTACCACAGGACAAACGACCCTGCGCCAATCGCGCAGGTTGCCGCGGTGGCGGTCGACGCGGGCGCGACCAGCCGTGCGATACGGTAGGACCACCACAAGCCGAGCAGACCGTAAAACAGACCCGCCAGACAGACGGCCTGCCGGTACGGGAAGGACGTGCCGTCCGTGCGCACATCCACACCGCGTGCCGCAAGTGCTGTTGCGGCGATGTGCCCGGCACCGAAAAACGGCAACCATGCGATCGCGGGGCCGATGGCCCAGGCACTCTGCGCGTAGCCGGTGACCGTGGGCTGGAGCAGGAAGTGGTGCTGCGGATCGTCAATCCCCAGCAGCGCGTAATCGTTGGTCAGATTGAGGTCGCGGTCAAACCACATCGAGCGTGTAAAGGCGTAGTAATAAAACCCGTCGCTCTGCAGCCGCGCTCCCAGCTGCAGCTGAGCGGAGACGCCCGCGACGTACACCGTGATCAGTACCGCTGTCGTCCGACGGCGCCGACTGGCGCCACTGAGCGTGGAGACGATCACGATGCCGCCCAACAGTGCGAGCACTGCGGCAATCCATGGCGACAGGTCAGACAGTCCAGAGACCCACGCAAGAGGCGAGCGCCGCGTGAGCTGGCGCAACACCACGTCTGCCAGTCCGGCCGCACACAGTGCCCATCCCGTCCACGTGAGGATGCGCCGGGTCATCGCAGGGTCACCCTGAAGACGTCAATCGCCGCCGCGAGCGCGCGGGTATCGCCACCCAGTCCGACACTCACCGGCGTCGTCGCCTCAGAAAATCTCAAGACCACCCGATTCAAGCCGGTGTGCCAGACATCAGCGGGTGTCTCGAAGTGCACCGCCTGCCAGTCGATCCCGATCGCATATGGGCCGAATGTCGTGTCACCAATCTCCACCGAAAGGTGCTGTGGCCGTGCGCCTGGATAGTTGAAGGCGCGTGCGCGCACCTGCACCTCGAGTGGCGCCACACGCGCGAGCGGGATCATCAGCTGCGCGGCACCGGTGGCCCAGCGGAACGTCGATTCCCCTTCTCGTTCGGCAACAAACCAGCCGTCGCCCACCAACAGGGTGTCGTCTTCCCCGATGTCAACGCGCCCGGTGGGTTGCAGCGGGTCACCGAGAAACAGTGCCGGGCCGAGACGGTCGTACAGCGCAGGCGATACACCGTTGCGCGCGGCAAACCAAAGACTCGCCGGTGCCGAAAACGGATGCCCGAACCACCTGTGTGCGATACGCGCCTGCGCGCCGGAGACGGCACCAAACGGACTGGCCTCGCCCAGCCGCACAATGCCGCGCTGCGCCGCCGTCATGAACGTCAGGTTCCAGATAATCAGGACTGCCGCAACACTGGCCATGACCCATTGCGGACGCGTCATCGTCCACCGCCGCAGAGTGTCGAGTGCTGTCGCGAGTCCGACGGCGGCAATGGGAATGATGCCGTCGAATCGGCGCGCGCCAAAACCATCGGACCCCCACCAGTCCTGAATCGACGCGTTGAACCACACCATGGCGCCGACCGCCAGCACCATTGGAAGGCCCGTGGCGACGTGTCGTCGGGCGAAACCTGCCAGACCAATCAGCGCGACATACAGCACCGGCGACATCGCTACCAGACCATTTCGCGAAGAGAACATCGTCAGCATCAACTGCGGATCCGCGAGCCGTATCTTCGGCCCCACAGGCGAGACGGCGACGTACGAACCGTAGATGGCCTTCCATGCGAGCAGCTGCGGGAGGAACGTGATTGTGGCTGCCGCCATGAAAGTCACCCCTCCGACCAGTGAGGCGCGGATGACGACGCGATTGCGTGACCGAAGCGCCCACCAGAGGGCGACAGCCGCGTCACAGGCCGGGATGAGTGTGAAGAGTGCATTTTGCCAGCGCAGGAGCATCATCAGCCCCGCGATGACGCCGAGTACGATCCATCCGGTGAGAGTGCGTGAATCGCGTGTCTTGATCCAGAACAGCAGGAATCCCGCGACCGCCGCCATGGACGGCGCGTGCGTCATCGTGGGTTCGACCAGCGCGTACCACAGCATGAAGGTCCCGCCCGCCAGAAGGGCCACTGCCGTCGCGGCCAATCGTGTGCTGAACCAGTGTTCGCAGAGTATGAGGGTGAGCCACCACCCGATCAACGCATACACGAGGCCGGCAATGACAATGGATTGGCGATAGGGGTAGGACGTGCCGTCGACGGCCACGTCGCGGCCTTGTGCCGACAGGCGTGATGCGACCAGATGGCCCGTGGCAAAGAATGGCGACCACACGACGGCCGGTCCCATCGTCCACGCCGAGTGCGCGTAGCCGGTGACGGTGGGTTCGAACAGATGCGGCTTGTCGCCGAGCCCGAGCATCTGGTAGTCGTTGGCGAGCGACACATCGCGGTCAAAGGCGACCGAGCGCAGGTAGGCGTAGTAATAAAACGCGTCGCTCTGCAGCCGGGCGCCAAACTGCAGTTGCGCGGCGAGTCCACAGGCCAGTGCCGTTCCGAAAATCAGCGTGCGGACACGAGTGCGCCTGACAGTCAGTCCAATCAGCAGTGCCACAAGCGCGATCGCGCCCAGGCCGGCGGGCGACTCGGGGAGCCAGACCAGCAGTCGAGTGCGCGCCAGTTGGCGTGCGAGGGTTTCCAGCGTGACCGCGGCCAGGAGGGTCCAGGCAATGCCGCGGATGATGCGGGTCGTCACTGCTTCGCAGGCACGCGGTAGACGCGCAACTCAGGACCGGGGTGGTCGGCAGATGGATTGAACGTGATCACGTGTTCGGTCCGGCGGAACAGCTCTGTGTAGGCCGTCAACGCTGCCGCTTCCGGCGGCACATCATAAAACGCCGCCTTGAAGGACAGCGATGAGGCAAGCAAATAGTGCACACCTTCGCGTTGATAGTGTTCGACGTCGTGCGCGATGAGCCGGCGCGGATACTCGATCGAGTATCGGTTGACCGGCAGCAGCACCTCGCGGGTTTCATTCGCGATCCGCGAACGTTCAGGCACGTTGGCGAGGATCCACTCGTAGGCCTGTTGATTGGTGCTCACTTTGGATGACGTTCGAAGAAACCCGAAAGCGTTGGTCGTGGGCTGAAACGTGACCACGAGCATCAACATCGCGGCAGCAACGGTGAACGCCATCGGCGATGACCAGCGCCGGGCGACCTGATCGGCAACCCACACGATGCCACCAGCGGCGAGTACGCATAAAAAAGGAAGCAGGGGCAGGAGGTACCGCCCCCAGACGAGACGTTGTCCCGCGATCATGTAGAAGTACAGCAGCGTGAACGACGCGGAGAGTGCCCAGGCGGTGGCCACAGGCGTCCGCGGGCGGGCGAACAGCGCCCGGATCGCCAGACCGATTCCGCCAGCCGCGAGGATCAGACCCGGAAGGGAGAAATTGAGGCGCAGGTGTTTCAAGTAGGTCATCCATGCCGGCTCAGGGCGCGGAGGGCCCTCGGCGTACATGTGCGCGAGGTACGCGAAGGAGTTGAGGAACTCCGGCAGCGCGATGACAGTGTAGGGGGCACACGCAAGGAAGGTCAGCGCGGCGCTGCCCGAAACCAGCAGCATCGCGCGCACCCGCCAGACCCACGTGCCCGGGCTCAACAGCAGCGCAAGCGCCGGCAGAAGGATCGCGACCCCCCCGTTGTATTTCGTCGCGGCAGCCGCACCGACGGCCAGCCCGACCAGCACGCAGTCGCGGATACGGCGACGTTCACAGGCACGCAGGGTCAGCACTGCGGTGAGGGCAATAAAAAATGTCATCGGCACATCAGTCAGCACAAAGTGCGACTCCCGGACGTGCAGCGACTGCACCGCAAACATCGCTGCCGCCAGCAGTCCTGTGGTGGGTGAGATGCGCCGCCCGATGAGGTACACGAGTGCGATCGTGGCGGTGCCAAAGGCGGCGGAGACCGCGCGCGCCCACAGGTAAAACTCCGCAGGCGGAGCCTGATTCAGGTTGGCCCACAACCCGCCGATGCTGCCGGCCACGAATCGCACGCAGGCGACGATGAACTGGAGGTAGATGTAGAGACCGGGATAGTCGAAGAAATGCGGGTGGAGGTCACCCGTGTTCATCATCCGGACGGCGCGTTCCATGATCTCGGGCTCGTCAACGCCGAGCGCATACGGGATTCCCTGCCCGAGCGCCGTGAATCGCAGCACGGCGCCAAGCGCAAGGATCAGGAGCAAAGCCGGACGATGCCAGCGAGTAGATGCATTCGACATCAGCGGATGATTGTACGGCGATACACGTCGAGAAGCATGTCGGCCAGTACCGGCCACGCAAACTGTGTTTCGACCAGCTGGCGCCCCGCGTCACCAAAGGCCACCAGCCGTCGCGGATCCGAGGTGGCATCGGTAACGGCGGCCGACAGGCCTGCGACGTCTTCGACCTCCACCAGCCAACCCGTCACGCCCGGCTGCACTTTGTCGGGAAGGCCGCCTGCCCTGGTCGCAATGACCGGGCGCCGGTGCGCCATGGCTTCAAGCGTCACCAAAGAGCTGCCCTCGTACCTGGTCGGGTGGACAAAAATCGTGGCGGCTTCGTACCACGCGTGCAGGTCCGCGTCCGAGACCCGTCCGGCAAACACGACGTGGGCCGTGAGCCCAAGCGCCTCCACGAGGGATTCCAATGTCTTGCGGAACGGTCCGGCGCCGGCGATCACCCACCGCCAGCCATGCGCGTCGAGGCGGCTGCCCGGCGCGGCGGCGAAGGCGAGCGCGCGCGCCAGCAGATCGAACCCCTTGTTGTGTTCCAACCGACCGACGCTCAGCAAGACCGTTTCCCCCGCACCAATGCCGTGTCGTCGTCTCAGCAGGTGCCCCTCGGCGGCTCCGGCGATACCGTTCAATTCCACGAGATCGAGGCCATTGGGAATGGTGACCATCTGGCCTTCGCCGGGCGACAGATGTCGCTGCACGACAGGCGCGAGCGCGTGGTCAGTCGCGATGATGACGTCCGAACGACGGGCACACGCGCGCACGGCGCGACGGAGAGGCGCGTACCCGAGACGTTTGAAGATGGGGAATGTTGTCGCGCTGGCACCAAACTCCTCCAACCCCTGCGGGTTCAAGACGAGTGGGGGATCCGAGGGCCGTCGGCCCATCGCGTACCCGAGACCGCTGGCGCCGAAGGCATGCACCACGTCCAATTCGCCCGCCCGGGCCATCGCAAGGGCCACTCGCCCGGCGCGCCACCCGAAGAGTGGATACGCGGTGCTGCGGTCGAGCACCGTGGTGCCGCGCCGATTCGACATCGGAAATGTCAGATACGGAACATGCCGTATCTCGATGTTGGGTGAGGCGAACGGATCGGTGGTTCCACTGCGTCGAACCGATGATGGCGGAGGCGAAATCAATGTGACCTTCACATTGCGCGCAGCGAGGTGACGAACCAGGTCATGGACAGACCGTTCAAGTCCGCCGTCACCGTGCAGCAGACGGACCGACCGCGCGATGACGGCGACGCGCAGGTTGGGAGTCGTCATCGCGACAGCACTCCGAGGTATACCGCTTCCACGCGGGCGGCGACGTGTGAGGCTTCGAATTTCTCCCGGACGTAGGCGGCTGCCGCCGCGCCCAGCTGTTGCCGCAAATCGGGATCACCGGCCAGCCGCGCCAGATCCTTTGCGAATCCTGCGGCAGTGTCCGCGACGAGTCCCGTGACGTTGTGCGTCAGGATGTCCCGTGTGCCACCGGTGTTCATGGCGGCAATCGGGAGTCCGAGCGCCGACGCTTCAATCAAGACACGACTGAGCGACTCCGGCCCATACGACGGAAACGCCAGCATCGTCGCCCGCCGCATCAGGTCGAGCACCTCGGTACGGTTGCGCCATCCCAGCCACTGGACGACACGGTTGCGTCCAGCGGCGTCGGCCTCAAGAGATGGCCGCAGCGGGCCGTCACCCACCACCACCAGCGGCCAGTCAACCCCCGCGTCGGCAAGCGCGGGCAGCAGATACTGCACACCCTTGTTGGTCGCGAGTTTACCCGCGTACAACACAAACGGTTCTTCGACGGACCTCGCATGCACCGACAGGTCAGCCATGTTGACCGGGTTCGGAATTGTTGAGACGCGTGACCGATCAAGTTCAGGCGCTCGTGCGAGCAGGTCGGCGGTGATGGCCGAGCTGACGCCGATGGTGGCGTCTGCCTGTGCGAGGGCGCTCCGCTTGGTGGAGAGATTGCGCCGCATGTAGGGAATGAGCGCCCACCCGAGCGGTCCCAGCGCGCCCGCGCGATTGCCGGCACACGTCATCATGTTGCCGACCGTGCAGGCGGGACACAGACCGGGAGCCGCATCGTTAATGATCAGATCCGACCAGTAACACACGGGCCAATAATCGCGCACGGTGGCAACGACCGGGATGCGGAGTGCGCGGGCCGCACGCACTGACGGCACCGTGGTCATCACGTGCTGTGCGTGAATGAGATCCACCCGGGAGGCGCGGCAGCGCGCCACCAGCATCCCTGTAAGGCTGGCCCAGAGGCGTTCATTCTTCAGCACGTTCCTCAGCGCGGGAACGTCCGGCACACGCGTTCGATACCGTGTGACGGCAATACCTTCGTACTCTGTTTCTTCAATACCCGTGACATTTCCGGCAGACGCGTGCACCACACTGACCCGATGTCCGCGCAGGTCGAGCTGTCGCGCCAGTTCAAACGTGCTCCATCCCGATCCGCCGGAGCCCGGAGGGAACGAGTCAGTCACGAGAAGCACGCTGAGAGGACCAGTCATTCGTGCCCGACCAAGGCCTGGAGTCGCGCGTCGATCTGCTCACAGTGCGCCCGCCAGGAATACTGCGCGACGGCTCGTTGCCGAGCGGCCGCTCCGAGGCGTGCGCGCAGTGCGGCGTCGGTGAGCCGGACAAGCGCCGCATCAAGGGTGCGCGGATCGGCCTGGTCATACAACACGCCCTGCTCCTCGTCACCGACCAGCTGCGCGATGCGCGGAAGACGGGGCGCAACCACGGGCAGGCCCGACGACATGTATTCAAAAATCTTCAAGGGCGACCAATAAAAGCCCAGCGTCAGCGGCTTGTGTTTGCCCGGGTCAAAGGGCGCGACGCCGATGTCGGCCGCAGCGAGGCACTGCGGAAGGTCCGCGTGCGGCACGGCGCCGGTAAACGTCACGCCGGGCACATCGCGAGCGGCCCGTTGCGCGCTGGCACGTTCGGGCCCATCGCCGATGAACACCGCGCCAAGACGATGCTCGCCCTGTGCGTGCAGGCGGGCGAGTGAGGCCGACAACTGGACCACCCCGTGCCACGATCGAAAGGCTCCGGCAAACACACAGAGCACCCTGCCGGTCTCGCGCGTGAACGGCAGCGGCCCGGTCGCGTCAGGTCTGAAGTGTTCCACATCGGCACCCCACTCCGCTTCCAGCACACGTGCAGGGTCCACCCACGACGGCAGGATGCGGCGGCTCGGCGTGATGAACAGATCGGTGTGGCGGCATAACGCGTCGCGCCAGCGGCGCATGGGCTCAATGATCAGCGCGTGGTCCACCCGGCTTTTGATGGACCCCGGATAATCGACGATTGGCGCGTTCACCTCGAGCACGGCGGGAATGCCGAGGCGTCGCGCGGCGCGGATGCCTTCTCCGCCGAAGTTGTAGTAGCGCTCCATGATGACGTCCGCACCGACGCGTGTCGCGACGTGGGCCACTGCGCCCGATCGCGCCCACCGCAACACCGGCTGACCCAACGGCGGCGCCATCGCGTGCCAGTGCACAGGAGTGGCTGACGAAGCAGTCGGCCACGGCCCGCCCTGTGCGACCAGGACGTGCACCTCATGGCCACGAGCCGCGAGGCCTTCGGCCACCGCCTGCACGTGGACGGACCCGCCCAGCGTGCCGGGGACGCGCTGGTCCAGCGCCGCGTACACAATGTTCACGAGGGCAACACCGCCTCAGGCCGTTTGCGCAGGCGCGCAAAGAACGGCCCCGAGCGAAGCCGGCCAAACGCCAGCACGTCGAGGTACATCACGCCGGTCATCGCCCGAAGCGCCCAATACAACGGCCCGCCTTGGCGCAGGCGCGCTTTGGCATCCTTGCGAGCGGCTCTGACGGCGTCGCCGTCACTGACCGGCTGGCCCGCAGGCGCACGGTTCGCTGCGCGTCGCGTCAGAAAGCGCTCGGCCATGCGCACAAGAATGTTCTCGACGAACGCCCCGATGATGGGTGTGTAGTACGTGATGCGATCCACCTCGAAACCACAGGCGGCCGCCACACGGTGCAGATCCTCGTGGTCGATGATGGGGTTGAGATGGTCGGACTTGCGCAGTCGCTCGGTGCGCAAATCGAGCAGGCCCAGGCGTTCCAGTCCATGTGCCAGGTTATTGACCAGCCGGACGCCGATCGCGATGGGGCCGTTCTTGCGCACATGTGTATACACAAACAGCGCGCCACCCGGTTCGAGCACGCGGTTGGCCTCGCGCAACATGTCGTGCAACGCCGGCGGCGAGAGGTGTTCGAGCACATCGAGGGACCAGGCTTTGGTGAACACGGCGTCGGGAATCGGCATGCGGCGCAGATCACCAAGCAGCAGGTCAGTGCCATCAAGGGCTTCGCGCGAAAAGAATGGGCTGATGTCGATGCCCGTCATCGCGGCGCCGGTATCGCGGTTCCACAACATCGCCCGCCCGCTGCCGCACCCGAGGTCGACGACACGATCCTGCGGTGTCAAATTCAGAAATGCGCGGAGACGGTCGTTCCGGATCTTTGAACCCAGAAGCGGCGGCGCAACTGTTTCGTGGCGCGCATCAACATGCAGCGCCTCATCGAGGTACTTGGTCTGTTCCTCAAAGGCGGCGAGCGGACGCAGGTCGAGATACCCGCGTGAGCCGTCAAACACCCGCCCGCACGACGGACACGCAGCGCCAGTGCCTTCGGAGTGCAAGGTGGTCGCGCACTCCGGGCAACGAACGACAGCCAACAGAGACGATGAAATCACGAGCGCACCGCCGCCTTCAGCGCCGGTTCAAGACGCTCTGCGCGCCGCGCCCAGGAAAAATCGGGAGCAAGCGCCAACGCCGCAGCGGCAAGGCGATGGCGCAGCGGTTCGTCGGCCGCCAACCGCTGCAGCGCCCCAGCGAGCGAGTGCGGATCGCCGGCCCTGACCAACAGCGCCGTTCGCTCGTCAGTCAGAATTTCTCGAATCGAGGGGAGATCCGAGGCCACGATGGCTCGTCCACGGGTGAGATATTCAAAAAGTTTCAACGGGGAAGTGTAACGGTCCGAGGTGGCACTGTGCGTATTGGGCAACACCAGCACATCCGCGTTGTCGAGCGCGGCGGCCACGTGTGTAGGTGGCAGGAGTCCGGTGATCGTCATGCGATGCGAAAGACCAAGGTCGCTGATCAGGGACGTGACCCTCGCCAGATCCGGTTCACCGGGATGGCCGCCGACGATCAGGCCGCGAACCAAGGGTGTCAGGGCAATCGCTCGCACAAATACGTCGATGCCCTTCCACGGATAAAGATGCCCGGCATATCCAGCAGTGATGGCCACGCCATCCGCCTTCGCTCCTTCGGAGCTTCGGCGGACTTCGCCCACGCCACCTATGACACTCCCATCCGGCACCACAAACACATCGTCGCGTTGACCGTACCGCGTCGCGAGGTCGTCGGCCAGCGCGTGCGTGATGGTGACGTACGCGTCGGCCGCTCGCCAGACCGTCGACTCGCGCCGATCGAGCCGGCGCAGTTTCGAGGGACTCGGGGTCAGGTCCGGACGTCCCAGCAGCCGGGGCATCTCTGCGCTGACGATGGGCGCGATCCCGTGCGATTCGTAGACCAGTGCGGGACGGCGCCCGGCAGGCAGTCTCGATAGCAACGCGGCCAGGCCCAGGTCCCGTGTGAACACCACGTCGAACGATCCAGTCAGGGCCTGTCGAACGCCCGCCCACAACATCCGGGCACGCCGCAGCGGCGCAGTGCCCGACACGGCAATCGCATCAATGTGCAGCATCGGGTGTGACTCGAGCCCGTAGAACGCACACGCGTCGCGCGGCGGTGTCGCCGTATCGGGCCGCACCAGCAGAGTGACATGGTGGCCACGCGTCGCCAGCGCATGACACGTCTGCATCGTCTGCACGCCGTTGGCGCGTTCGATGGGGAAGCGTGTGTCTGCAAACGAGAGAATGTTCACTGGCGACTACACACGGTCACGACGCACCGCTGCGCGTGTAAACAGGTTGAAGTTTTGTGGACTGGGTCGCGACCGGAGCGACCGGGCGATTTGGGAGTCACGCCACTCCCAGAGGCGTTCATGGTGCAGGTCAATATTGAGCGGGTCGGTGTTCCAGCGCTCGTGCGGGTACACAAAGGCGCCGAGGCAGGAGATGGCGATCGACACTGCCAGCAGCAGGCTGCCAGCCCATCGTGCGGGGCGGACCGCCGCTATCATGGAGGCCCCGATGGCGCCAAACGGTGCGAGCGGGATCAGGATGTCCATCAGATACCGGGGCCCGAACGAGTGGCCGGCCCACCAGACTGAGTAACACGCATAAACAACAAACTGTGAAGCCGCCGCAAGCGCGAACCACCGGAGGTCCGGGGTCGACCGGCGTTTCACAAACACGACGACCAATGCGATCGCGGCGATCAGAAGCACAGGCGAATGGATGAACAGGCCCCGTGAGGGCGAGATGAGGAGCCCGACCGCATTCCACAGCGGGGACTCGGCGAGTGGGCCTGACACGCCGTGGATCACCGGATGCAGTGATTCCGTGCGCGTCGAAGCGCCAAGCACGTGGCCAAACCAGCTGAGGTTGCGCCAGATCTCGGCACTGGCGACCAGGGCAATCACGCCCAGGGGCACGAGCGACCGCCGCCATCCGACACGACTGATGATCCAGAGCGCCAGCACCGCGACCATGGGCGCGATCTGCATGCGAGCCGAGCCGGCCAACGCAAGACCCGCCGCGCCGATGATGAGATCGCGCGTGGTCAGAGGGGTTGACCGCCAGCAACTCCAGAGCGTGAGCGCGAGGCCAAAGGCGACACACTCGTGCTGCCACAACGTCTGCGACACAATCGCCCAGTAGTTTGTGCCCAGTCCGAGGGCACACGCGGTGACGAGTGCGATCGGGTCAGGGTGATGTCGGCGCATCGTCAGGAACATGAGCACCACGGCCCCGGCCGTCAACGCCGACGCAGTCAGGGCGGCGATGAGGTTGGGCGCGAGAGGGGCGCCCAGATCGACCAGGCCGGTGACATGCAGCAGTGAGGCAGGCACCGCGGCAACCAGGGCAGGCACGACGCCATATGCCGGTCGCCAGGTGCCTTGCAGATCCTGCGCAAACGCCGCCCGCTCTCCGTACAGGGGCTGTGCGGCCACGGTCGCATTGAGGTCGAGGGTCTGGTTGAGCACTAACTCGCGCACCAGAAATTTTGCCGCCTGACTGTCGACCGAGCCGGACTCGCGGCCGTTCGCGTTGTAGGCGACAAACAGCACGGCAAACAGGGCGATCGCTCGGCGGACATGGGGGGCAGGCATCAACGTTAGTGGCGCGGCTGACGATAAAACGATCCACGGTCGGTGAAGTAGCGCCAGACGAGCGCGGGGGCGTCGCGGGGCAACTCCACAAACGTGACCCACGCATTGTCTCTCAAAGTGAGCTGCTGGCGGTCCATGCGATGTGTGCCAAATTGCAGAAGCAGTCCGAGATTCCACCAGACGCAGATCGCGATGGCTGCCCATGCCAGACCGCGACGTGGCCGCGCAATCGTGAGCATCGTGGCCAGCCCGAGCACGAGCAAGGGCGTCAGTTCCACGAATCGCCGTTGCCCGAATGCGCCAGCGACCGTCCACGACTCCACGGCGCCGTTGATATAGACCTGCAGGAGCACCATCACGAGGCCACAGACGCCGAGCCATGCCGCGTCCCGATGCGTGGCGCGCGTTCGGCCGGTCGCAAGCACCACAAGACCGGCAAGCGCGAGTACCGCGAGCGGCGTCCAGGCAAACCACCCGTGAAAGGGGCTGAGCAGCACGTCGAAGAAGTGTGGCGACAACCACGACATCTTGTTGCCGACCGACTCGTGCGGGCCGACATACCCGTTGATCGCCCGCGAGGCGAGCAGGTGTGGGCTGTAGGCGAGGATCGTGGCAACCGTTCCAAGAAGCGCGAGCCGAACCACGGACACGGCCGGAACCTTGGACCGTGGACCTTGTGGGACCGTGGACCAAAGGGTTGCGCGAAGAAAGTCTACCGCCGGAACCAGCAAGAAGAGGACGGTCTGGTCCCGCATGGTCCCCATCAGTCCGCCGGTCACGCCAAGGGCGATCACTCCAGCCGGCGTCCAACGCTCCCTGACGCGCAGCCAGACCCACAAGAACAGGGCGACCGCAAACGTCGCGCACGCATGGGAGAACGGCGGGGCCACGTACATGTAGAACACCAGCGGAGTGCCCAGGAGCACTGCGAGGGAGGGAGACAGGCCACGACCTACTATCTGGCGTGCAATGAGGGCCGAGAGCGCGAGGGCCATCCAGCCGTACACCGCCGACCCGTACGCCACAGCCGCGATGTAGGGCGCGCTGTAGCCGTCCTGCGGCGCACCGGTGAGTCCAGCGACGACGTGGCCCACGCCGTAAAACGGCGCCCACAGCAGTGCCGGGCCAATGGTGCCGAAGTTGATGCGACGCCCGGCGGTAGTGAAGCGTTCAGCGAGAAACGTCTCGCGAAATCCGGCCCCGCCTGCCCCGGCATCGTAAAAATGCTGGTATTCGTTCTGGAAGTTGAGGTCGTGATCAAAAGTCAGGGAGCGGAGGAAAGCAAAATACTGGACTTCGTCAGACGCATAAATCCGGGGAGTCACCGCCGGCAGCGTGGCGAGGGCCAGCAGCGCGCAGATCCCGAAGATTTTGCCCGTCACCTGGTGATTCCGAGTGAGGAGGCGAGCACCTGCTGCAGGACCATCGCGGTGTTGAATCCTGCGTGGTTGACCATGCCGGCCACCACCGATCGTCGGCGGATGTAGGTGGCACCCCACACCATGCCCATCAGGCCGATCACGACCGCGAGGTCGTAGCCCTGCTCGATGTGGAGCGCACCAAAGACCAGCCCGAAGATGAGGTTACCCGTCCAGACGCTGCCCAGACGCTGCCGACAGCGGTGCAGGATGAAGCCCCGTTGCAGTTCCTCACGCACGCCGCCGGCAAGGATGACCATCACCGTGAAGATGGCCGCGTCAAAGGGGTTGCGCATGAACGCAGCGAGAGGGTTCTCCGGCACCGTGTTGAGCCAGGGTGCCAGGTAACGAAGTCCGGCGACAATCGCGGTCACGGTCACAAGCAGCACCGGGACAAACACGAGACCGCGCCAGAACTCGGGCCAGATGGGACGGCCCCCAAAGAAGACGGCGTGGGAGTCTTCGCCACCAAAGCGGAGGAAGGCGAGGATCAGGAGCGCGACCAGTGCGGTGTCGATGAAGCTGACCGTGGCCAGAAATTGCAGCGACAGGCCCTCGGGGGTGTACGGCGACATGCCCGCGCCGACGATGAGGATGGCGGCGATGAGCAGTTGGGTTGGGAATCCCGACACGGCAATGATCTGAGCGAAGGTGGGCAACCTGGAGGCGAACCAGTCAAGGCCGGTCAACTCTGGGGGAACGGGCGAATCAAACGAGACAGTGGTGTTCGAGGTCTCGCCGGGCATGGAAAGACATTATCAGGGGTGCCTTGAATATTCGTGCTATCTTCGCCTGATGTTCCTTGGAGTCCGTTCAGCCCGTGACACAGTGTAACTGAACGAAAAAATAGGGCAGGTGAAAAAACCCCAGTACTGACAGGCTTTTCTCAAGATGTCGGGGGTTGGGGCCGATACATCCACCATATGTCGTGGGTTCAGCCTTGACTTCACTGAAACTCGGGCGCATATTCGTTCCCCGGCACCGCAACAGCCGTTCCGACGCTTCCCAGCGCTTCGGACGTGACTTCTGCCTCCTCGACCCTCAGGTTTATGACTTGGCGGACCAGGAGGGGGGCCCTGTTGTCGGCGTCGTAGTTGAGTGGTCTTGGCGGGAACAGGGACCGTATCCGGGGCGGATGCGGGACTATGTACGAAAGGTTAAGGTTGATATCGAATGCAGACAGCCCAGAACATTGGTACCACGGTGGGAGAAGTGACGACTCGGGAGACGGGACGGACGTTTGGTCCGGGCGCGTCTGTGACGGGACTCGAGTTCGAACGCTATTTCACACGTGACGGCGTTGATCCGTTTGAGGAGGTCGAGTGGGAGTTGCGCTCGGCCCTCATCTCCAACGAACGCGGCGAGGTCGTGTTCGAACAACGGGACGTCGAGTTTCCGAAGCTCTGGTCGCAGCAGGCCACCAACATCGTGGTGTCGAAGTACTTCCGTGGGCAGCTTGGCGCGCCTGACCGTGAACGGTCGGTGAAGCAGCTGGTCGGTCGCGTCGTCGACACCATCACCCGCTGGGCGCGTGAGCAGGGGTACTTCGCATCCGAGGACGACCTGCTCGGCTTCAGCGACGACCTGAAGCATCTGCTGGTGTACCAGAAGGGCTCGTTCAACAGCCCCGTCTGGTTCAACTGCGGGTTTGAGAAGGCCCCGCAGTGTTCGGCGTGTTTCATCAACGCCGTTCAGGACACGATGGAATCGATCCTCGGTCTGGCCAAGACCGAAGGCATGCTCTTCAAATTCGGGTCGGGCACCGGGTCCAACCTGTCGGCGATTCGTTCGTCGCGCGAAGTGCTCGCCGGCGGCGGCACGGCGTCAGGTCCGGTCTCTTTCATGAAGGGGTTTGACGCGTTCGCGGGCGTCATCAAGTCCGGCGGCAAGACGCGTCGCGCTGCCAAGATGGTGATCCTCAACGCCGAACACCCGGACATCGAGGAATTCATCAACTGCAAGGTTGAGGAAGAAAAAAAGGCCTGGGCGCTCATTGACGCCGGCTACGACGGCTCGTTCACGGGCGTCGC
>JBKJTD010000267.1:0-6225 GCA_046590915.1 Vicinamibacterales bacterium | reverse complement strand
GTCCGGCCGGGCGGTGTTACCGGGTGTGGCCTATCTCGACTTGATGTTCCAGGCGGCGATGAAGGCCGGCGGAGATTTCAGGACGTGGGAAGTGCGCAACCTCGTGCTCTTTGGTCCCTGCACCGTACCCGAGCTGGGCTCGATCACGCTTGACGTCTCGGTCGTCGTCGACGATGACGTCCTGCGGGTGACGGTGACCGGTGCCGAAGGGCGCCTGGCCACCGCAGAGCTGCATCCCGTGACGGCTGCGTTTCCGGACGTTGCGCTGGAGGCAGGGTGGCCGGTCGATGGCACCTCCGAACCCCTTGATCGCGTGTACGCCCGATGCCGCGACGAGGGACTGACGCACGGACCGTTCATGCAGGCGATTGGCGACGTCATGACAGGTCTCGCCGGCAGTCGCTGCGAGCTGCGCGTTGGAGCAGACGCCGCCCGCCTGTCGTCGACGTTCCTGTTTCATCCAGTCCTGCTCGACGCGGCGGTGTTGGCGTTGATGGATGCGGTCGTGCCGCGACATCACGGTGATCTGGCGCTGCCGGTGATCTACGGCGCGTTCCGAGCGGTGGCGCCGCTGCGGGACGCCTGCGTCGCGGTGTGTCGTCGCGACTCTGTGCGGCACGGTCACGCCATCGTCACGACCGACATCGAGTTTTACGATGCCACCGGACGGTTGGTCGCGATGCTCACGGGTGTCGTCCACAAACAGGCGGGCGTCCGTGCGGTCGCGTCCGAGGCTGGAGCAGCAGTTGATGCGCGCGTGATCGCGATGTTTGCGCGGGCATTGGGGATTTCACCGGCCGAGGTGGACGTGCACGTCGGTTATTACGAACAGGGGCTGACCTCGGGCCAGGCGCTGTCGCTGGTCGAAGAACTGGGCCGCACGTTCGGCACGACATTTCCGCCGACGTTGCTCTTCGAGTACACGACGCTGGCCGCATTGCAGGCGCATCTGTCCGGGCGACTCGCCGAGGGCGGAGGTAATGCCGCCGCGGTATCCGTTGAACCATCAACGCGAGCGCGCACGTCCGGCCGGCATCGCGAGGAGGAACCGGTGGCTGTCATCGGCCTCAGCGGGCGGTATCCGCAGGCTGCGACAGTGCGCGAGTTGTGGCGCAATCTGGTGGCCGGCCGGGATTGCATCACGGAAATTCCCACGGAGCGGTGGGACCCATCCGTCCTTGATGGCCTCACGTCTTCGACAGGCAAGCCGCTGTCGCGCTGGGGCGGTTTCGTCGAACACGCCGATTGCTTCGATGCGAAGTTCTTCAACATCTCGCCGCGCGAAGCGGCACTGATGGACCCGCAGGAGCGGCTGTTTCTTCAGGCGGTATGGGAAGTGATTGAAGACGCCGGGTACCGTCCTGACACACTGGTCACCCCGCGCGGAGCCGCTCATCGGCGGCGGGTCGGTGTGTTTGCCGGCCTGATGCACAGCGACTATCAGGGGTTGGCGTCAGTCGAAAATGCTCGCGGCAACCCCACACCGGTGGTGGAGAGTTACGCCACTGTCGTCAACCGGGTCGGCTACATCTTCAACTTCCACGGAC
Organism: Vicinamibacterales bacterium; assembly: GCA_046590915.1. Lineage (GTDB taxonomy): Bacteria > Acidobacteriota > Vicinamibacteria > Vicinamibacterales > SCN-69-37 > SYFT01. Next base: position 4,678 of record JBKJTD010000267.1, on the reverse strand, counting down.
CGAACCTGGCTGTCGACACGGCCTGTTCATCGTCGCTCACAGCGATCCATCTCGCCGTGGAGAGCGTCCGGCGTGGTGAGAGTGATGTCGCGATTGCCGGCGGCGTCAATCTTTCGTTCAATCCCGACAAATACATCACGTACGGGATGGCCAACATGCACTCGACCGACGGTCGCTGCCGTGCGTTTGGGGCCGGGGGCGACGGCTACGTCTCGGGTGAAGGGGTGGGCGCCGTATTGCTCAAGCCCCTGTCGCGTGCGATGCAGGACGGCGATCGCATTTACGCCGTGGTCCTGGCCTCCGAGATCAACCACGGAGGGCGCGCGAGCGGGGTCACCGTACCCAACCCCACCGCACAGGCCGATCTGATCACGGCGTGTCTCGAGAAGGCCGGGGTGCCCGCACGCAGCATCACGTGCATCGAGGCCCATGGCACCGGCACGTCGCTGGGAGACCCGATCGAGTGTGCGGGATTGATCACGGCCATGCGTGCGTCGACACCGGACGTGGGCTTCTGCGCGATTGGGTCGATCAAATCGAACATCGGTCATGCGGAAGGCGCCGCGGGCGTCGCCGGTTTCACGAAGGTCGCGCTGCAGCTGCACCATCAACAGCTGGTGCCGACGCTGCATGCCGAGACGCTGAATCCCCACATTGATTTTGCCGCGTCGCCATTCGTGGTGCCGCGCGTGTCACAGCCGTGGCTTCGCACAGTGGAGGGTCCACGGCGCGCCGGCATCAGCTCGTTTGGCGCCGGCGGATCAAACGCGCACGTGGTGCTCGAAGAAGCGCCGCCGCAGCGCTCGGTCGTTGCGGAGTCGTCTTCGCCTGTGCTGCTGGTCGTGTCGGCGAAGACTGACGAACAACGTCGCCAGGCGCTGGAGCAGCTTCGAAACTTCCTCGCGGGCGAGGACAGCTCCGGGATGGCGATGGCGTCGATCGCGCGGACACTGCAACTCGGTCGAGTCCCGATGGAGTACCGATGGGCCACCGTGGTCACCACACGCGAGGACGCGATCGGGCGGATCGCGGCGTGGCTGACGGGGAGAGAGTCGACACGCGTGTGGACCGGCCGGGCAGCCAGAGACACGGTGGCGCCGCGACCGGACGCTGACGCGCTTGACGACTGGGCGGCCGCGTGGGTCGCTGGCTGGGAGCCGTCGTGGTCGCAGTTGTATCCGCAGGGGCTGCCCAGTCCGGTGAGCCTGCCGACGTATCCGTTTGCGTTGACGCGGCACTGGATCACGCAGGTGAAGCCGTCCGCACCATCACATCCGTGGATCGCATTCGATGCGTCGGCGGATGCACGCGAGCGCTCGTGGGCGGCGCTGAACGCAGACGCGGTGTATGCGCGCGGGCATCGGGTGGCGGGTCGTCCGCTGCTGCCGGGGGCGATGTATCTGGAACTTGCACGCGCTGCCGCGACCGAGGCGCATCGCGGATCGATTCATGGGCTGCGCGATCTGGCGTGGCTGCGTCCGCTTGCGCTCGACGCCTCAGGGATTCGCGTCGACATCCAGGTAGCAGACGGAGCCGTCGAGATCACGCAGGGGACGACGGCGCTGTGCCGATGCGCCGTGTTGGAACACGCCGGCGTTCGGGCGGCCGACGTGGATCTTGCGGCGGTACGTGCACGGGTGACACGTCATCTGACAGGCGATCAGTGTTACGCCGAGTTTGACCGTCAGCACCTGCAGTACGGCGACGCGTTTCGATCGATCGAATCGCTCGACTACTCGGTCGATGAATCACTGGCGCGATTGCGCGTCGCAGCGGTGCCCGGAGTGGCGTGGCATCCCGGTGTCGTCGACGGCGCATTCCAGAGCATCCTCGGTCTGTTGCTCGCCGGGGAGGCGCTCGCGTCGACACACCCCTCGCCGTTGGTGCCGTGTGCGCTCGACAAGGTTGTGATCCATCGACCGATCCCTGCGGACGCATACGCATACGCGCGATGGAGCGCACCCGGATCCCGTTCGAGCGGCGACATCCTGATCCTTGATGCCCAGGGGCGCGTGTGTGTGGAGTTGCGCGGGTATCGCATGCGTCCTATCACCGCGGTGGATGTGGCGGACGAGGTGTGGCTGGGGACGTCCGCATGGACGCCGGCTCGCTGTCGTCCTGACGCCACGGTCGAAGCTGCCGCCACCGACGTGTGTCTTGGTGATGCCAGCATCGCTGACGTTCTGGTGCCGGCGTGTATCGATGTCGCGTTCACCGTGTTGCCGCCAGTCGATGGTGCCGTCGCCGCAGTCGCCGAGCGCTGGTTCCTGTCGGTGTTCCAGGTCGTGCAGTCACGCCTGCGTGCGGCGACACGAGTGCTGGTTCTGGTGCCTGACTCGATCCCCGAGGTGGTCTCTGCGCCACTGATGGGGCTGCTGCGCACCGCACATCTGGAACATCCCGCGCTCTCGGGATCCGTCATTCGGTATCCCGCAGAGTGGGCGCGCACGCCCGATCGCCTGGCCGCGATCGTCGACGACGAACGGCGGGTGCCGGCGACGGACGAAGTCCGGTATCTCGCATCGGGTGAGCGCCTCGTGCGGACGGTGTCGGCGCTGGCGCCACCACCGGCCGGATCGTTCAGGGTCGGCGGGGTGTACTGGATTACCGGTGGGTGGGGTGGACTGGGCACGCTGTTCGCCCAGCATCTCTCGCGTGATTACGACGCGACAGTGATTCTGAGTAGCCGCCGTGGCGCTGACGCCGAGATGACGCGTCAGCTCGAAGCCTGGTGGGCCCAGGGGCTGCGCATTCAGTCTGTGCAGGCTGACATGAGTGTGCGCGTGGACGTCGAACGTGCCCACGCAGCCATCGTCGACCAGCACGGCGCGCTGCACGGTGTCTTCCATAACGCCGGGCTGATCGCCGATGGATTCCTGGCGGACAAGACGCTTGACTCGATCCATCGCGTGTTTGCGCCGAAGGTGTCGGGTGCCGTCTGGCTCGATGAGGTCATCGGCAATGCGCCTCTGGACTTCCTGATGTTGGCCTCGTCGGGCGCCGCCGTGCTCGGCAATGCCGGGCAGGCGGACTACGCGGGCGCGAACGCGTTTCTTGATCGCTGGGCCGAGGCGCGCAACGCGCTGGTGCGGACAGGAGCCCGGCACGGCCGGACGATTGCGGTGTGCTGGCCGCTCTGGGCCGAGGGCGGCATGCAAGTCGATGGGCCGACGGCCGAACGACTCCGGAAGGCGACCGGCATGGTCCCGATGTCGACTGACGCCGGGCTGCGTTGCCTCGCCCTCGCCCTGGGCGGTGACCACAGCCAGTTGATCGTGGCTGCCGGCGATCGGCGGTTGCTCGACGCGACATTCACCGGCACGCGAGCGACGTCTCCGTCACCGGCGGTCGTGTCAGCCACCGTCGTTGGACCTGCCGGTGCGTCGCGGCCGACCCTCGAGCGCGTCGTGCTTGAGTGGAGCAGTCGAATTCTGAAGGTGCGTGTCGACGACGTGGATCTGGCGGCGCCGCTCGATGAACACGGCTTTGATTCGATCATGCTGGCCGAGTTGACCAACGGCATCAACGCCGACTGTGGCGTGCAGTGGACGCCTGCGGTGTTCTTCGAGTTGCCGTCATTGACGGCGTTGGTCGAGCGGCTGCTGGAGGCTGATGTCACTGTGCGTGGCGAGGTCCCGGCTGCGGTGGTGGAAGCGCCGGTGGTACCGCAGGTGGCGGCGTCGAGCCGGCCGGAATATGAACAAGTGGCGGTCGTCGGCATGGCGGCGCGGCTGCCGGGCAGCGCCGACGTGCCGACGTTCTGGCGTCGTCTGCGAGCAGGCACCGACTGTATTCGCGAAGTGCCGGCTGAACGCTGGGATTGGAAGAACGCGGGACATGCGCCGGGGCGAGCACCCATCCGCTGGGGCGGTTTCATCGATGATGTGGATGCCTTCGATCCGCGATTTTTCGGCATCAGTCCCAGGGAAGCCGAGCGGATCGATCCTCAGCAGCGGATCTTTCTCGAAACGGTGTGGGCGGCAATTGAAGATGCCGGTCACGATCCGAAATCCCTCGCCGGGTCGAACACGGGCCTGTTCGTTGGTGTGTCGTCCTACGACTACAGCGACCTTCTCAACCAGCATGGCGCGAGTATCGAAGGCTACTCGCCGGCCGGCGTGGCGCACTCGATGCTCGCCAATCGTGTGTCGTTCCTGCTCGATCTGCACGGCCCCAGCGAACCGATCGACACGGCGTGTTCGAGCTCATTGATCGCGGTGCATCGCGCGGTGCGGAGTCTCCAGGCAGGGGACTGCGATCAGGCGATAGCGGGAGGCGTCAACCTGCTGCTGAGTCCGTCGGGATTCATCGCGTTCGAGAAGGCCGGCATGCTGAGCGTTGATGGACGCTGCAAGACGTTTTCGAGTGACGCGAACGGGTACGTGCGGGGTGAAGGCGTCGGGGCCGTGTTGCTCAAGCCGCTGAGCCGCGCTGTGGCTGATGGCGACGCCATCTACGGGGTGATTCGCAGCACCGCTGAGAACCATGGAGGACGCGCCCACTCGTTGACCTCACCAAACGGCGCGGCGCAGGAGGCGTTGATCACGTCGGCGTACCGACGTGCCGCCATTCCACCTGACAGCGTGGGCTACGTGGAAGTGCACGGCACGGGAACGGCGCTGGGAGATCCGGTCGAGGTCAATGCGCTGAAGAAGGCGTTCGAAGCCCTGCACCAGGA
>JBKJTD010000435.1:0-11424 GCA_046590915.1 Vicinamibacterales bacterium | reverse complement strand
CGATGCGTGAACGCACGCCTCCTGCCGCAGGCGCGGCTGGCGGGCGCGGTGGCGCCGGCGGCGCACGCCGATAGCGGCTAATGCGGCAATGGGCCAGTGGGGCATTAACCCCATTGGCCCATTGGCCCATTGCCCCAAACGGTCAACGTCCCAGTATCTTGCCAACCACTGCGCGCTGCTTCTCAACTAGCTCCGCGATCCCTTTGTCAGCCAGCGACAGCAGCGTATCGAGCGCCGCGCGATCGAACGGTTCTGTTTCAGCGGTGCCCTGAATTTCGATGAACTTGCCGCCGCCCGTCTTGACGACGTTCATATCCACTTCCGCGGCAGAGTCTTCTTCGTAAGCAAGGTCGAGCAGCGGCGTATTTTTCACGATGCCGACACTGGTCGCCGCCACGTAGTCGGTAATCGGGATGTTGCGCAGCGCCCCCTGCTGGCGCAGCCGGTCCATCGCCAGCACCAGCGCAACGAAGGCACCGGTGATCGACGCAGTGCGCGTGCCGCCGTCGGCCTGAATGACATCGCAGTCCACCCAGATCGTCCGCTCACCCAATTCCTTCAACACCGTCACGGAGCGCAACGAGCGCCCGATCAGTCGCTGAATTTCCTGTGTCCGGCCGCCCACCTTGCCGGCGGTGGCTTCGCGCTGCGTGCGGGTGGACGTGGCGCGCGGCAACATGCCGTACTCAGCCGTCACCCAGCCTTTCCCACTGCCGCGCAGAAACGGGGGGACGCGGTCCTCGACCGAGGCCGTGCACATGACACGCGTCTGACCGGCCTCAATCATCACCGATCCTTCGGCGTGAATCAGAACATTGGGGGTGAGTGACGTCGGGCGCAACGCATCGGTCGCACGATCAAAAAGTCGAACCATACAGACCAGAATACTTCATTGATGATCACCGGATGATCTGGCTGTTTCTTCGAATCGGATGCCGGAGATCGATGTGGCCGGCGAGCGTGTCCACTTCGTGGCCGTCGATCAAAATCTGGACGGCCGTGATGTCGGGCAGATTGATGGTGAGCGCGTTGACGATGGCATAAATCGTCAGGGACTCGTGGAGCGACCCGCCGGGGTGGTTGGTCGAGAGCGGTGCGCTGATGTCCACAAACGCTTCGCTGCGACTGGTCAGAAACAGTGCGCGGACCTCCGCGCCGGCGGGAATCGCCGAGACCTGGCCTTCGGGCGCGGCAGCCAGTTGCGCCTCAACGATTCGTCTGGCTTGTGCGGCAGGTGACGCGCCGTACACCACTTCACGATCCACCGCGACCAGCCCGTCTCCGGAGGGGGACACGTAAAACAGGGACGCGTTGATACGGCGCGACTCCACCGCCGCGGGATCACCCGGGAGTGTGTTTGCTGAGGTCGTCGCTCCAGGACGCGGATCGGCGAGCCACCCTGGCAGCCACAGCGAGACCACCCACACACCAAGCGCCGCGGCGAGGACGCCGCCGATCAGCCATCGCCATGGCACGTTCATGGTCGCCCTCCACCGGGGCCCGCAGGGATTCCCAGTCGCACATCCGAGATGGCGGTGACGATGGCGTCGGCCAGCAGGGCGAGATGGTCTGCCTGCGCAAGCGCCGCCGCGTCGTCGGCGTTGGTCAACACGCCGAGTTCAATGAGAATCGCCGGCATGTTGGCGCCCACCAGAATTCTGAGCGGTGCGACATCCACGGCGCGCGTATGCATCGTGACGCCGGCTGCGGCGAGTCGCTGCGCCGTTATGCCCGCAAGTGTGGCCGAGGCACTGACGTGTGCCAGCTGTGCGAGCTGCCACGGCACGGCATCGATGGTGCGTGTGCCGCCGCCCACCACGGGGACAGGCAGCGCCGGCGCGTCTGAGCGCGGCGTGGCGCCTTCCACGCCGGCGTAATCCTCGCCGGCCAGGCTGAGCACCTGGGCACCGCGCAAACCGGCGACCGGGCTCCCATTGGCGTGCAGGCTGATGAACAGGTCTGCCTTGTTGTTGTTGGCCAGTGCCGCGCGTCGGTCCGGCGTGACGTTGGCATCGCCCTCACGCGTCAGGATCACCCGCACGCCCAGCCGGGCTTCCAGCAGCGCCTTGACCCGCATCGCCACGATCAGCGTCACGTCTTTTTCAATCGCGCCGGAAGGGCTCCGTGCGCCGGAGTCATCGCCCCCGTGACCCGCATCGATGGCAACAGTACGAATGCCGGCTGGGCGGTCCAGTTGGACAGGCGGCGCTTGTGCGACCGGCGGCGGTGCGGCTGCGGCGGCGCCAACCAATTCGATGGTGACACGCGATGGGTCGCGGCTGTCATCGACCCTGACATTGGTCACGGAAGGGCCGAGTTCAAACACCAATGAGGCATCGTCAGCCCGCATCGACGTCACCAATTCAGGGGGTGCCCCCGAGAGCGGTTCAACCTCAAGCGCATGAGCCTGGACTCGGACGGAGACCACGGTTCCGTCGCGCGTCACTCTGGTTGTCGCACCGGGTTCAAGGGTGAGCACAATGTGGCCGCCGGTGGCGGTGCGCTCAAATCTCGGCGTGATGTGCGGGACGACCGCCGGCGCGACGACGATCAGGCGTGCGCCGCGCCGCACGTCGATGCCACGATTGAGCGCCCGCAGAAAATCCACGGGCACCAGCCAGGTTGACCCTGAGCGCGTCACCGGTGCTGACAGCGAGATGAGCCGACCCGACGAAGACACGGTGGATTGCCCGGCGGTGAGTACTACGCGATCGTTGCCCGACACCACCACCACGCCGCCGGCGCGCGGGTCGTCACGGACGACCAGCCCAAAGAGTCGCGCTGCCGCGTCCAGCGTGACGATGTCGGTCGTGCCCGTAGACGCGTGCACGGGCAGCGGCCGTGAGCCGTCCGTGGTGATCACCCGGTACGGCGCGGGCTCCTGAGTGCGGGCACCGGTGCTCGACGCCGTCAAGGCCAGCGCAGCCAGCAGTCCGACGATGACAATTCGCAGTGACAAGGCACCATCATACTTCCGCCACTCGGCACATAATGTGGGCTCAGATGGGCGATTGGGTCACCGGGTTCCTGCTGACGGTCGCGGCGGTGCTGCTTGCCGTGGCGTATCGCCGGACCGTGGCGTTGCGGCGGACCATTGCCGACCGCGAAGAGCTCCAGGCGCAGGCACAGGCGTTGTTTGAAGGTAGTCCAATCGCCTCCTGGGTGTTCGAGTACGGCAGTCTCCGTTTCATTGAAATGAATGAAGCGGCCCTGCGCCAGTACGGCTACACGCGGGACGAATTTCAGAGCCTGACCCTCAAGGACGTTTGCGATGAAGGTGAGTGGAGCGTCCTGCTTTCTGACCCCGCCGCCGAGCTACCGGTGCAAGTGGCGACACATCGGCGAAAGGATGGATCCCTGATCCAGGTGCAGGTGCACTCGCGTCCGGTCACCCATCGTGGCCGCCCGGCCCGCCTCTCGCAGGTCGAGGACATTACGGCGCGACTCTCGACCGAGCGCGCCCTCCGGCAGAGTGAAGCGGAGTTCAGGGCGATGGCCGATGCCTCACCGGTTGGCATTGCCATGATGACGCCGGAGGGTGCGGTCCGCTATCTGAATGACACGTCGTTGTGCCTGCTTGGACTGCCGTTCGAACGTGCCGTCGGGACTGGCTGGATCGCCGCCTGTCACCCCGACGATCGGGAGCGGCTTCTGACGTCCTGGTCCACGGCCGCCGCGCAGCGGCGCGCCTATGTGGACGCCGGGCGATTCCTGCACCCGGATGGCCGCGTGTTCTGGTGGCGGGTGCGGTCGTCGCCGATATGGTCCGGTGACCACTGCCTCGGACATGTGGCCGTCCTTGTGGATGAAACCGAGCAACGCGCCGCCGAGGCAGCGCTGCGTGAAAGTGAAGAGCGCTTTCGCCAACTGGCCGAACACATTCCGGCGGTGGTCTATCTGGTGGAACCGCAGTCGGGCAGCATGTTGTTCATCAGCCCTGCGTACGAACGGATTTGGGGACGCACGCGCGCGTCGCTGTATGCCAATCCGTTTTCGTTCCTGGACGCGGTGCACGAGGACGACCGCGCACGCGTGACCGACGAGTACCGGGAGCGTCTCACGCGCCTCGAAATCGAGTACCGCATCACCACGCCGGATGGGAATCTGGTCTGGATCGAAGACCTCCAGTTTCCCATCCGGCGCGCCGACGGCAGCATCTATCTGGTCGCAGGCCTGGCGTTTGATGTCACTCGTCGCACACATCTCGAACAGCGGCTGGTCGAGTCGCAGAAGATGGAGAGCCTCGGGCGCCTGGCCGGAGGAGTGGCGCACGACTTCAACAATCTGCTGACCGTGATCCTGTCCTATGCCGAACTGCTGAAGGATGCCGCAGTCCCGCACCCCGCCGCGACCGAACTGGTCTTTGGCCTGACCGAGATCGAAGCCGCCGCGCAACGCGCCGCCTCCCTGACGCGACAGTTGTTGACCTTCGCGAGGCGCCAGCTCGTGGATCCACGTGTGGTCGACTTGAACGCGCAGGTGGTCGCCGCAGAAGCGTTTGTGCGTCACATGGTCGGCCGTCACGTGCTGGTGACCCTTGCTCCGGCGGCGCTGTCATCGGCGGCGCGGTTGGATGCCAATCAGCTCGACCAGGTGCTCATGAATCTGGTGTCCAATGCGCGAGATGCGATGCCCCAGGGCGGTTCGTTGCGGATCGACACCTTCAATGTTCGCGGCCCAGTCGCCGGTACTGCAGTGCCCGCCGGAGATTTTGTCGCCCTGAGCATCTCGGACACCGGCAGCGGCATCGCTCCGCAAATCAGATCGCAGGTGTTTGAGCCATTTTTCACGACAAAACCAAAGGGGCAGGGAACCGGCCTTGGTCTGTCCACCTCGTATGGCATCGTGGAGCAGTTTGGCGGGCACATGGAACTGGTCAGCCACGTCGGCTCGGGCACCACCGTAACCTGTTATTTCCCTGTCGCTGGCGCTCCGGTGGATGTCACGCCCCAGGCTCCGGCTGGAGCTTCGGTCCCCACCGGGTCGGAGACCGTGCTCGTGGTGGAAGACGAGCCGATGGTCCGTGACGTGGCGCGCGCGACGCTGGAACGGCTGGGTTACGACGTCTTGACTGCCAACAACGGTGTCGAGGGCCTGCGCGTCGCAGGAGACATCGGCGCGCGCCTCTCACTGGTCGTGACCGACGTGGTCATGCCGCAAATGGGAGGGTGGGAAATGGCCACCCACATCAGGACCCAGCGCCCCGACATGAAGATCCTGTTTACCTCCGGGTACAACGAGGAAATCGCGAATGCGCACGGCCGAATCGCAGACGGCGTCGAGTTTCTACCCAAGCCTTACCTGCCCGCGGTTCTCGCCCAGCGTGTCCGGCAAGTCCTCGATGGTCCGCCACCGGGCGGCCAGCCTTCCATGGCCCGTACCCCCCAGATCACCTGAGACCCACCAACCGATGTATCCTGAAGGCTCCCTGTGGTTGATCTGGATTTGACGGCGGTGCAACGGATGGCGGGCGGTGATGGCACTGCGCTGGCCGACCTGTACGACCGCCATGGCCGCTCTGTCTACGCGCTGGCCAATCGGATTTTGTCCGACCCGGCGGAGGCCGAAGACCTGACCCAGGACGTGTTTACCCTCGCGTGGAAAAATGCCGCGCGATACGACCCAGCCCGTGGGGCGGTCGCCGCTTGGCTCCTGGTCACCACCCGAACCCGGGCGATTGACCGGATTCGTGCCCGCCGTTCCAGGCCTCAACACGGCAGTGATGACGACGGCCGGAAGATGGCCGCCATCCCAGATGCCTCGCCATCCGTAGATATGATTGTGGCGACGTCTCAAGAGGCAGCTAGAGTTCGCGGCGCGCTGGCAGACCTGCCAGTTGAACAGCGCGATGCTCTCGATCTGGCGTATTTCCAGGGATTGAGCCACTCTGAAATCGCCGAACGGACCGGAATTCCGCTCGGCACGATCAAGACGCGTATCCGCTCGGGACTCCAGCGGCTGCGCGACGCGATGACACCGGACGCTCTTGGGAAAGGAGGGCTGACCGCATGACACATCAGGACGTCTACGAATTGGCCCCCGAGTACGTGCTGGGCACACTCGACGAAGTCTCCAGCTCGCGCGTGCTGTCGCATCTGTCCGGCTGCCCGGCCTGCCGCGCCGAGGTGGCTGCCGTGTCGCAGACCTTCGACGCGATGGGACGCAGCGTGCCGGACGCCGAGCCGCCCGCCAGCCTGCGCGACCGCATCGTCGCGATTCCCGCCTCCCAGACGCAGCGTCCCGGCGTGGTCGCCGCTGCGCCGGTCGCCAGCACCTCGTTCCTGACGATGGCGATGCGGATCGCGGCGGTTGCCGTCCTGGCGGTGGTCCTGTGGCAGTGGGCAGCCGCGCGACAGGAAGTCGACCAGCTGCGACAGCGCGTCGCGGAGTTGCAGGCCAACTCGTCAGATCTGCTCGTGGCCAAGGCCTCGCTGGAAGATCAGGTCAGGACGGTGACGCACCAGACCGAAGTGCTGCGAGCCTCCGACACCGTGACCTACGATCTCGCCGCGCAACCTCTGGCGCCTGGCGCCCACGCGCGTGCCTACGTCAGTCACAAACTCGGCATGGTCTTCACCGCCGAAGGCCTTCCGGCCGTACCAGCTGGCAAGGTCTATCAGCTCTGGGTCATCGTCGACGCGAAACCCGTCAGTGTCGGCGTGTTCACGCCCGACGCGAACGGTCGCGTGCACGCAGTGATGAATACGCCTGCCATTGCCGCGATGCCGGGCACTGTCGCGGTCACCCTTGAGCCTGCCGGGGGGCTGCCGCAGCCGAGCGGCGCCATCTACCTCGCCGGCAACGCGCTCAGTTAACTTCGCGGCCGTCAAGGCTGTCGCCGAACCAGTTGATGGCGAGGCAGATGTTCACGATCCACAGCGCATGAATCTGGAATGCTGACAGCCAGTACGCGAGTCCGGCGATGACCATGGCCCCCAAGCGCAAGGCCGGTGAGGTGGTCCGAGTTGACGACCGGCGGCAGATCCCCCTTGCCGAGGAGTGCGCGGAGGAGGAAAAGAGGCTCAGGCAATGCGGCGGACCTGAAGGTCACGCCCTACGGCTTTAATCGTTTGGCGGCGGCGCGTGTGGTTGCGGGTTCGATGATCGTGAAGCCGATGAGGATGGCAATCGCCGATCCGAGGAACAACGCGGACAGATCGGGATGGCTCTGCAAGTGCCGCGCCCCCGCGAGCAGGAGGACGATGCCAAGGAGGAAGTCGGCCAGGCGGGTCCATATCCACACGCTTTGACGCTGCGTGTTCCATTCTTCGGGATAAAACCTCGAGGTGAACCACAGGTGCAGCCGGAGGGTATTCGCCGTCAGCGCTCCGGTGAGCCCGGCGAGAAACAGCCACTGTCCGGTCTGCCCTGGCAGCCAGTCTCGACCCACCCAGAGGAAATACAACGCGACGCCGTACGCGAGGCTGATGATGAGTTGATGAAACTGCCACCACCAGAGTGGGCTGAACGGCGTGGCCGGAGGCGCCACGGTGTCGTTCGCCGGCGCGCGCAACGATCCGGCGGCAGACGCATCGAGTTCGCCCACCGCCTCAACGAGGGCATGGGTCGTGGGGAAACGGTCCGCGGGATCAGGTTCGAGGCATCGCGCGATGATCTGGTCAAGGGATGCGGCCACGGGGTTGGTGGTGTCGAGCGGGGGACGGGTGGGACCGTCGGCGAACGGGTGACGCCCGGTCGCAAGTTCATGCAGCAGGATGCCGAGGGCGTAGTGGTCCGCACGTACGTCCACAAGCCCGCCTCGTAATTGCTCGGGGGCCATGTAGTCAGGCGTGCCCGGGGATCCCCCTTCCGCCGGACCAAACCCCGCCACTCCAAAGTCGACGATCTTGACGCGGCCTTCCGGCGTGCGCATGACATTGTCGGGTTTCAGATCTCGATGCACGATCCCGCGGTCGTGTGCCGCAGCCAGGGCATCGGCGAGGTCCTGAGCGGTGGAGACCACCGTGCTGAGGGGCAATGCCCCGTAGTGCAGCTCTTCGCGCAGATTCGTGCCGCGCACAAATTCGGATGACAGGTAGAGGTGGCCGTCGATGTCCTCGAGTGCGTAGATCACCGCGACGCCCGGATGCGACAACGTCGCGGCGGCCCGCGCTTCGTGACGAAGGCGTTCGCGGCGGTCAGCATCAGCGGTCCACGCCTGCGGGATCGCCTTGAGCGCCACCATCCGGCCCAAGCGGGTATCTTCGGCGAGATACACCACGCCCATGCCGCCGCGTCCCACGTGCCGCACCACACGATACGGACCCAGCAGCTGGCCCTCCAGCGAGAGGTCGACTTCCGGGGTGTCGAGAAAGGCGCCGGCCTGTGCATGAAACGCCAGCAGCGACTCCACCTCCGATGCGAGGCGGGTGTCGCCTGCGGCCGCAGTCTGAATGAACGCCGCGCGGTGTCCGTCCGGTTGTTCGAGGGCATCGTGAAAAATCTGGTTGGCGCGCGCCCACTCGTCCTGGCTCAATGGGGTCACGGCCCAACCTCACCCGTTTCGATGGCGCGCATCAGCCAGGCCTTCGCCACGGTCCAGTCCCGTTTGACCGTTGCGGGCGAGATGCCCACCGCGTCTGCGGTTTCTTCGACCGTGAGTCCGCCAAAAAATCTGAGCTCGACGATGCGGGCCTGCTGGGGATCGCGGCGTGCGAGCGCCTCAAGCGCGCGGTCAACCGCGATGACATCGATTGATGGTGACCCGGTTGAGGCGGGCTGGTCCCCGAGGGTCACCTGCACCTGACCGCCACCACGTTTGTGCGCGTGACGCGCGCGCGCCCGCTCGACCAGAAGGCGACGCATGGAGATGGCTGCGATGGCCAGAAAATGCGTCCGGTTCTGCCACTGCGGATGTTTGTCCTTGAGCAGTCGCAGATACGCGTCGTGGACAAGTTCAGTGGCTTGAATACTCTGGGCGCGCTCACGCCTGAGGTAGCCGTTGGCCAGTCGGCGCAACTCGACATACACCTCATCCACCAGAGGCGACACACAATCGGGGGGAGAAGAATCCTGGGTCACAAAAGTGCCGCTTGAACCGAGGTGCGCATGAATTCTAAGGATACTCGCAGCCATCGTCTCTCTCGGTGTCCTTGCTTGGCGCCCGGTCAACGCGCCTCGAGCTTTCGGAGGACCTCAGCAGCCTCGACGAAGCGACCAGCCGCATTGCCTCATTGCCTCATTTCACCGGACGCCGTCCAGGCGCCACCGAATCGCCCGTCTTGTGATCCTCAATTTGGTACTTGAGGAACGCGTGCACGGCTGACAGCGCAGCCGGGTCGGTCGTGACGATATCCACGCGGCCGCCCTTGGCGGTGTCCACATATTTCCATGTGAGCTTGCCCTTGAGCGCGGCCAGATCCTTCGTTCCCGGGACGTCGGTTGCATGGACCAGTGCGGGCGCCGCGAAGTCGCCCTCTCCAAACTTCATCGCAATGTGCGGCAGGTGCGCGCGGATGGCCTCCCGGTTCTTTGTGTCCGAAGCATCTTTCACCGAGACGTCAATGGCGCCGCCGTCTTCAAACAAGAGGAAGTGGTGCGCGGTCTTGTCCTGGTCGAATCCCATGACCTGGGCACCGCGATGATTCATCTGGGCGTGGTCGTGAGCCGCCTGCGGCGGGGGAGTGGCCTGGTGGGTCCAGACGGCGAAGGACACAGTGGTGAGAATGACGACGGTCAGGTATGTCATGTCTCCAAGGTACACCCGTCGCCGATCAGCCGAATTGCTAATTATTTAGCATCATGCTAGTTTCTTACCTTAGTAAACCAATGACTCGACCCTTGGCCCTCTCGTTGTCGCGCCGTGAACGGCAAATCATGGACGTCCTCCACCGCCTGCAGCGGGCCTCCGCCGCGCAGGTGCAGCTGGAAATGCCGGACCCACCGAGTTATTCAGCTGTGCGCGCGCACCTCCGCATTCTCGAAGAGAAGGGACATGTGCGGCACATGGTCGACGGTCCCCGGTATCTCTTTGAACCGACCGCTGAGCGCGAGACCGAACGTGTCTCGGCCGTGCGCCACCTGGTGCGGACATTTTTTGATGGGTCAACAGAAGACGCGATGGTCGCGCTGCTGGATGCGTCCGATACCAAGCTCTCGAAGAAACAGAAAGACGACCTGCTCAAGCGCATCGCCGACGCGCGCAAGGAGGGACGATGACCGCGGCCGAATTTGTGTTTGACCTCGCGCTCAAGTCCACCGCCATCTTTGGTGTCGGGTGGTTGGTGACCATGGCGATGTACCGGACGTCGGCGGCTTCGCGACACGCGGTCTGGGCCGCGGTGTGTGTGGCTGCGCTGGTGTTGCCGGTGGCGCAGGTGGCGATGCCCACGACCACCGTCGTGTGGTGGCCGCAGTGGACAGCGTTGTGGCCGGCGCCGGAGGTTTCGACCGCTGACCCGCGAGCCGCATCGGTGGCACTTGTGTCGAGCGCGGCGGAAATTGGTGCCGTCGGAGCCAACCGATCGCCGTGGACGCCGATGCGTGTGATGTTCCTTGTCTGGCTCACGGGTGTGGCCGTGGGCGTCTGGCGCTTCCGCAACGCGTGTCGTGCTGTGGCGCGGCTAACGTCAGCGACAGCACCACTCGCGCACGCGGGAGTGCGATCACGCGCCGACCTCATTGCCGGGTGGCTTGGTGTCTCACAGTACGACCTGCGCGAGGGTTCACCCGACCTGATGCCCGCGACCTGGGGCACGCGCGCGCCCGTCGTGGTGTTGCCGTCGGTCGCGCGCGCGTGGGCGCAGGGACGACTCGATCCTGTGCTGGTGCACGAGTTGGCCCATGTCCAACGCCGCGATGCCGCGTGGCTGCAGCTGGCGCACGTCATGCTGACAGTCTGGTGGATGCATCCCCTGGCGTGGGTGGCGGCGCGGCACCTTCGCGTGGAACGGGAACGAGCCTGTGACGATCTCGCGCTGGCCTTTGGGTCGCGCGCATCGGAATACGCCGCCGAGCTGGTCTCGCTGGCGGGTGAGTGCGGTGGAACCGAGATGACGCTGGCGATGGCGCGACGATCGCAATTGGAGGGACGAGTGATGGCAATTCTGAATCCCCATGTGAACAGAGATGGACGGACACGTCTGGCGACCGCGTTGGCCGCCGTGTTGGTGCTGGGCATCGTGCCAATGGCGTCGTTGCGCACGGAGGCGTCGGTGGCGGCTGTGGTGCCGGCCTCGTTGAAGCCGTCGCAGCAGCCGGTGCGGATCGGCGGCTCTGTCTCTCAACCCAGGAAAATCAAACACGTGGCGCCGGTCTATCCGGACGTGGCGATTCAAGCCGGCGTCCAGGGCATCGTCATCGTCGAGTCGGTGATTGGCGCTGACGGTAGCGTGACCGACGCGCGTGCGATTCGTCCCGTCGCCTTGCTGACCGACGCGGCCCTGGATGCGGTCTTGCAGTGGAAGTTCACACCGACCCTGCTCA
>JBKJTD010000318.1:0-7094 GCA_046590915.1 Vicinamibacterales bacterium | reverse complement strand
CAGAATGACCACGTCCTTCTGCTCGACTCGATCACGCGTCTCGCGCGCGCTTACAACACCGTCGCGCCGCCTTCGGGCAAGGTGCTCTCCGGTGGCCTCGACTCGAACGCGCTGCAGAAGCCGAAGCGTTTCTTCGGTGCGGCCCGCAACATCGAAGAGGGCGGGTCGATCACCATCATGGCCACGGCGTTGGTCGACACCGGCTCGCGTATGGACGATGTGGTCTTTGGAGAGTTCAAGGGCACGGGCAACATGGAAATCCACCTCGACCGCAAGCTGGTGGACAAGCGTGTTTTCCCGGCGATCGACATCATCAAGAGCGGCACGCGCAAGGAAGAGCTCCTCCACACGAAGGAAGACCTCAACCGGATCTGGGTGCTGCGCAAGGTGCTCAACCCGCTGTCGCCGGTTGAAGCGATGGAACTGCTCATCGACAAGCTCAACAAGACCAAGTCGAACGCGGAGTTCCTCGCGGCGATGCAGAAGATGGGGTAGGCTGGGCCAGTGACTGACGGCCTCATTAACGTGGAAGACCCGGTGGGTCGTCGCGTCGGTCGACGGACGGGGGTGGCCGATCCGTTGGTGGTCCGCCCCGGAGAGAAGGCGGACGCTGAAGCGTGGCGCCGCGTATTCGGCGGGCTGCGAATCAAACGCGGTGTCTATCGGTTCCAATCCCATGAAGAAGCGGATGCATGGCTATGGCAGGCGATGACGCGTCCCCGGATTTAGAATCCCGCGAGCCCACGCTCGAGGATCTTCGCAGCCTGTGCCGCGAGTTGAATGCACGCGGCGCCCGCTACGTCGTCGTCGGGGGATTTGCCATTCGGGCGGCGGGCTACGTCCGTCGCACGGTGGACATTGACTTGCTCATGGCGACCGACCCCGACAATGAAGCGAGAGTCTTCGACGCGTTGGCCACGCTGCCGGATGCCGCCGTCCGTGAACTGTGTGTCGGAGAGGTCGGGCGCTATACGGTGGTCCGTGTTGCAGATGAAATCGTGGTTGACCTCATGAAGTCGGCCGGTGGCATCGACTACCGCGCGGCCCTGCCGGAAGTCGTGACGGTGGATGTGGATGGCGTGCCGATTCCCTTTGCGTCGCCTCGGCTGCTCTGGCGGATGAAGGTCGTGACTGGTCGCGAGAAGGACGCCGGCGACTTGATCTTCCTCCGGGAGTGGTTTGCCGCGCGTCGTGAAACGCCGCCGGAAGTCTGAGCGGTCCGCCTGGCAATTGAATCCACGACAGTCCGCAGAAACTGCGGTCCCTACTCGCTGCCCCGGGGTGCGGGGCCGGCCTCGGCCTTGCCCTCGGTCTGCATCATCAAGAGCGGCTGAAGTTTTACGCCCGCGGGAGGTTCGCAGTCAAGCGTCCCTCTTGCCGCCCGCACAGCTACCAGACCACAAACTTGGCATGGATTCCTGACTTTTATTCCTTGGCACCACCCGATGCGAGACCACTCACCAGTCTCGACGTAGAATCCCGTCCGAGGTCACCCATGTCGAGACAAAAAGCTCTGCTCGCCGTCACCGTGTTGTTCCTGGCGTTGGCTGTCGTGCACGCCGATTCACCGCTGACCGACAGCGACTTCGCCAAGGCCTACATGGACCTGCCGGCCGTCAAGGAAGCTCTGGCGACCAAGACAGTCGCCGGCGAGGTCCTGCGTCTGCTCCTCAGCGATGAGCCTAATGATCGCAAGGCGGCGGTCGTCAACGCGCTCGGCTGGGTAACGCCCGATAAGTTCGCGCCCTCCAAAGCAGCAGCCTTCCTGACCGGCCTCGCGGCTGCTCGCAAGATCCCTCTCCCAGAGATCAAGCTCGCCCAGTTGACACCCCCAGATCGCTTCGTCTTTGGATACCTGCGCGCGATGGATACCTATTCTGACCCGGCGCCGTTGCGACCGGGGATGCTGGACATTGTCGGCGCCACGCCTTACCAGTTGCTCGCGCAGGCGGCACAAGCCCTTCCGGACGATTTCGCCGTTCAGTACGTACGCGCAATGGTCGATGCCCAAACCGGCACGTCAGGTACGGACAGCGCAAAGTGCGCCTCCTACCGCGGCACGCAGGCAGTGCTCGACAAGTTCCCGGAGAAACAGCGAAACCTGCGCCAGGCAGCCGTGGCCAGTGTCCAGACCTACATGGCATTGTACAAGGACTACTGCACCGCCGCCGCACAGACTCCGGCCGCAACCGCTTCGACGCTCACCGGGGATCACAATCGCCTCTACAGCATCGCGCGGCTCGGCGAGACCATCGTGGCCGGCACGCACGGGGGCATTGTCGTGTGGCAGCCCAGCAATCGTCAGCAACCATTGGCCACCCGCAACGAGCGGATCTGTAGCGCGGTCCTGGCATGGCATGACGCTGTTTGGGCGGGGTGTTCCGGCATCGTCGTACGATGGGACGGCACAACCTGGAAGGCATATCCGCAGGATCCGGCGTTGGCGGACGCGCCGTTCGTGCCGCTACTTGGTCCCGCAGGAGAGCTGCTCGTGCGGACCGGTGCGAGGGTCTGGCGGTACGACAGCGAGCGCGACACGTTTTCGCCGTTTTCGATGACGCTGGGCGCCAATCCGCTGCATGTGATGTACCGTCGCAACGGTGAACTCTGGCGCACCGAGTTCCTGAAGGGGATTGTCGGCCCGACCCGCACGTTTGCCATCAAGTCGGCCGAGTATCCCGGCGGCGATCCACAGAAGCTCGTGGAAGACGGTGCCGGCCGCTTGTGGGTCACCGACTACAGCAGCGGCGTATTCAGGCTCGACGCTGCGGGAGCCCGTTTCGAGCTTCAACCCGGCCTGACGCAGAGGGCATCAGGCGTCGCGATCGACGCGCAACGGGGCCGAACGTGGCTGTTGCACCACAACTTCGGCCCGACGCTGGTGGCGCCCCCCAATCCCGATCGTCCCATCACCACCCGCAACTTGCAGTTCATGACCGACATGCTCGTCGAGGAGAGCACGGGCAGCGTCTGGGTCGCGGGATGGTCCGGCCTCGTGCGACTACGCGAGGAAAAGGGACGCTTCTTGAACGGGACGTATCAGATCCGCGTTGAGTGAGTTGAGGACCCGCACTGTCGTTTTCGCAATTAAGCAAATACGCATCAGGAGGCACCATGTCGGCGAATAAGACCATCAGGGCGGCGTACGCGGCGTTTGGCCGGAATGATCCTTCCGTGCTGTTTGCCGCGATGGATCCGGCCATCAGCTGGAACGAAGCGGAGGGCAGTCCGCTTGCCGATCGCAATCCCTACGTGGGCGCGCACGAAAACGCCTCGCTGTGCTTGAAGTCCGGTCCGCACATCGCCCCTCTTCCCACCCGGGTAGTCTCCGGTGGCACGTCGAACAGCAGTTGCTGAGTGAATCGGGCGGCGAACCACGCGGCAATCAAACCCACAGCCAGACCCCGCGCGGCCAGCTGAAGGCCTCACGTTTCCCTGCGCTTGCGGGCGGCCGGAGGTGTGGAATTGGGCGGACCGGATGTGGGCGTCTGCCGCGCCTCAGTCGAAGTTTGCCGGGCCCGGAGCGTCGGATAAGGTCTACTATGCTCCACAAGGTGCTCAACCCGCTGGCGCCGGTCGAAGCGATGGAACTGCTCATCGACAAACTCAACAAGACCAAGTCGAACGCCGAGTTCCTCGGCTGGGTTCTGAAGGCCCGGCCCGTCGAGCTCCGCAGACCACGCATGACGACAACTGCACGCCTGGCAATTTAGCCCACGTCAGTGCGAAGAAACTGCCACCTCCCTGCGTGGGTGCGGGACGACTGGCCGGCATCCGCCTTGCGCTGGATCCCCGGCGTGGCGTCGTCGCTCAGCTATCGTTCGCGTTGCCCCGAACAGGGCGCGCTGCATCAGATCGTGCGCGAGCACTATGAGACGTTCCGTGCGCAGGTGGCAGAGCACCGCGATGGGCAGGGCCTGCCGCGATTTGTTGAGCGTGCGTTTCAGGACTTCCTGACGTGCGGGTGCTTGGCGGCTGGCTTCGCGCGGTTTCGCTGTGCGGGGTGTCGTCACGAGCGCTTCGTGGCGTTTTCATGCAAGGGGCGAGGCTTCTGTCCCAGCTGTGGCGGACGGCGCATGACGGAACGGGCAGCGCACCTGGTGGATCACGTGTTTCCAGTTGTGCCGGTGAGGCAATGGGTGCTGACTTTACCGTCTCGGGTGCGCTACGCCTTGGCGTGGGACCACGCGCTCTGTCGCGCGGTGGTCGCCGTGTTCGTGCGGGCTGTCCTGGGCTGGTACCGGCGTCACGCTCGTCTGCGGGGTATCGACGACGGGCAGCGGCGGCGCCGTCGTGATTGTGCAGCGCGTCGGCTCTGCGCTCAATCTGAACGTGCACCTCCATGCGATGGTTCTTGACGGTGTGTTCGTCCGTGAGGCCGACGGCACGCTCCGGTTCCACGCGGCACCGGCCTACCCGGCGTCAGATCTGCTGCCGCTGCTCATCACGATCGCGACTCGACTGCGGCGGCTGTTGACCCGGCGCGGCGTTGTGGATGGTGGTGATGCCCTGGATGGGTGGGATCCGTTTGCCGACGACGCGCCGACGCGGGCTGGGTTGGCGGCGGCGTCGGTGCGTGGCGTGGCGGCGTTGGGGCCACGGGCCGGTCGACCAGCGCGCCGATGGGGTGACGACGGGCTTGAGAACCGGCAGAACGACGCGCCGCGTCCATGGCACGCGCGGGTGTGTAGCTTCGATCTCCACGCCGCTGTGGCTGTGCCAGCAGGCGCACGTGAGCGACTGGAGCGCATGTGCCGGTATGCGCTGCGTCCGGCGGTAGGGCAGGAGCGTCTGCGCCTCTCGCGGGAGGGCCAGGTGGTGTGGGACTTGCGGCGCAGGTGGGCGGATGGCACGACGCACCTGGTGCTTGATCCGGTGGAGTTCTTGGAGCGCCTGGCCGCACTCGTGCCTCGACCTCGGGTCAATCTGGTCTTGTACTACGGTGTGCTGGCGCCGCGCGCTGCGTGGCGGGAGGCCGTCGTGCCGTCGCCGATCGTTGAGGGCGACGGCGATCCGAGCGCCTGCGGCCATGGCCGCGTCGGCCGTCGTCCCAACCGCTCGTGGGCGGAACTCATGGAGCGCAGGTTCGGATTTGATGTGCTGGCGTGCCCGCGCTGTGCCGGGCGGATGACGCTGGTGCCGCTAATTCGTGACTTGGCCGTGGTCGGCCGTATCCTGCGGCACTTGGGTCTGCCGGACGCCGTGCCCACGCCGGAGGTCTGTCGTCCGACGAACGCTTCGGCCGCCTCCAGCGTGGCTTGCGGTCGTCGGCGTCCTCGATTAGCTTGCGCCCAGGCGCTCATACTGAGTCATGACCGTGAAGTTTCCTACGAGCGTTCTGGTCATGGCGATCATCACACTCGCCATTACCTCCCCGGCGGCGGCACAACGAGCGCAGCCGCATCAGCAGGGAGCGCTACGCAAGTTCGTTCCTCTGTATCGGCTTCCCGAGGGCGTCACGGTCGACGCCGACGTCGTGTTCTCGAGTCCTAACGGACGTGACCTGCGTCTGGATGTGTTCGCGCCGGAAGGGGGCGCGGGACCGTTTCCGGCGGTGCTCTTCATTCAGGGCAGCGGGCACAATGGCAACAACAAGGTTCACTTCTGGCGCGAAGCGGCTCACCTGGCCCGCGACAGTTTCATCGCCATAACGATCGAACACCGCGGACTCGGTCCCGATGGCGCCCGCTGGCCTGCGCAGCTCGAAGATAGCGAAGCGGCCCTGAGATGGATGACAGTAAACGCCGCACGGTATCGGATCGATCCAGCACGGATTGGAGTCGTCGGCGCCTCGTCCGGTGCGCATCTGGCTGCACTCCTGGGATTGGCGGCGCACCGCGGCAGCAGTGAGAGGCCACCGGTTCGCGCTGTGGTGCTGATTAGCGGCCTCCTAGATCTCACTTACTTTGCCGAAAACCGCGTCTGGTCGGACGAATATCGGATGTGGATCAACTTCGCGCCTCTGCTTGGTTCCTCGTATGATGAGGACCCGCAGCGATGGCGCGAGGCTTCACCGATCACACATGTGAGCGCCGATGATCCTCCGGTTCTGATCATGCACGGTACGGCGGACGGCACACTGCCACTGCAGCAGGCCGAGCGTTTCTACCGTGCGGCGCGAGCAGCCGGTGCGCCTGCCGAGTTCGTGCCCGTGGAGGGCGGCGCACACGAGATGACCAACGCGTTCGCGTACGCCGCTGTCTTGGACCGAATGAAAAGATTCTTGGCTCGCTTGCTCAAATAGGAAGGCCGGAGTGTCGGCAGCGGCCGAGCGGCATGGCGCCAGCTAGCACACCGCAGAAGGGAGCGGCATGAGACGCGCACTGGTTTGGCCCCTCATTTTCTCGTCGGTAGTCTGCGCGGCCTTCGCGCAGTCTGCGGCTCCGGCGGATATGTCCAGGGCGGGCATGGAGCCTGAACGCCTCGCGAGAATTTCCACCAGAATGAGAGAATGCGTCGAGGCGGGGACCATCGCCGGCGCCGTCACTTTGGTGGCGCGACGGCGTAGTCGTCAGCCTGGAGGCGGTCGGCTACCAGGATCGGGAAACCAGGACGTCGATGCGAACCGACAGCATTTTCCAGATCCGTTCCATGACGAAGCCGATTACGGCCGTCGGGGTGATGATGCTGTTGGAAGAAGGCCGTCTGCTTCTCAGTGATCCTCTAGAGAAGTATGTGCCCGAATTCCGGGCCACGAAGCCCTCTCCGACAATCACCATACGCGACTTGTTGACGCACACTGCAGGCATCGGCGAGGCCCCGGCGAGAAAGGAGCCCAGCGCGACGCTGCATGGACGACGCCCTGGCTGCGGAGTTCAAGACCCTGGGCGTGACGAGCCGGCTCGATAAACCGTTCACCGAAATGCAACTGGCGGAGGCGCTGGCGAGTCTGCTCGCGCCGAAGCGGCCATTCAAAATCGGCGGCGGGTCGGCGGTGACCGGCGTTATACTCATGAGCCCATGAACACCATTTCTCGTCGAGAGGCCCTGCTTGCGATGGCGCTCCTGGCTCCGAGCGGGCGCGCGCTGTACGCGCTCCAGAGCAAAACGACACCGGCATCGGTCACGCTGATTATTTCCGGCATGACTTGAGA
>JBKJTD010000299.1:0-2854 GCA_046590915.1 Vicinamibacterales bacterium | reverse complement strand
GGGATCGCACCTGATCAGTTGACCGCATCGCGCGACCAACAACCGTGGTTTTGTCGGCGAGCTGCGAGACCAGTAGTGAGGGCTGCGGGCCCGCGCCGGCTAACCTCGGTTTGCGGGCTGCTGAAATGATGAAGCCGCCGTCGCGGCTGAAACCGCAACGTTGGGCGGATTCAATTGCCAGGTTTTCGCGCATGTCATGTCGGCTTTGTCACGTTGGCAGCCGAGGCCACATTCCGGGACTGGTTAGGAAGGAGGCGAAAGATGCGACAGATCATGGGTCTCGTTTGGGTTGTCACGGTGTGGTGTCTCGCCCAGGATCGTATCTCTGGGAGGGCTTCGGCCTTTCAACCAAGCAATGAGATCACGCTTGCTGAGCAGGCATTGCAAGCAGCGCTGCGCGACGGACTCAGGGCCCAGGCTTTGACTTTGGTTTCTCCCGGCTTCTTTCGCGTTGATTCCAATGGAGCGCTGAATAACCCTTCTGAATTCCTTTCGCGGATAGAGCCTGGTGCCGTCTGGGGTACCGAGCGTACTCTCCATGTGAACGAGTATGACGATGCTGCTGTAGTGCTTGGTGTATCGGAGTCTACTGGTAGACGATTTCGGTTTCTTCGCATCTGGTTAAGAACAGGCGACGGATGGCGACTCTTGGCGTTCCAAGTCACACCCATTGACTCGTCGCAACCCACGAATGACGCCGGCAGAGCACCTCGGCAGGCCAAAACCGAGAATGACTTTATCGTCAGCACTACGGCGCGCACGCCGGTCGAGCGCGAGCTGGTTGAATCTTTTCGCGGGCTTCAGCGCGCCGAACGCAATGCCGACTCGGCAGGTTTCGCCGCACGCACCGCAGACGATTTTCAGGTCGTCGGTTTCACTGGTGATGTGCGAACGAAAGCGCAGAGAGTCGAAGATATTCGGCGGCAAAGTTCAGACACCTCGTTTCCGACTGTCAGCGAAGTTGACGTCCAGGTAATTGGCGCGGCCGCTGTCATGCGGGCCCTTCAAGAACCCACCGGCGGTCGACCAGCGTTCCGTTGGACACGACTCTGGGTGCGGGTGAACGATCAGTGGCGCCAGGTGATCAACCAACAAACTGCCCTTACGGAGCTGCGCTGATCGCGGTTCGGTTCAGTGAATGGAGCACGTTGCCTAGCGCGGAGTTAGCTGGATTAGGGCACTTGGAGGCCATCAGATACCCTCGCCCAGCGTATGTCTGCGCCACGCGCCGCCGCAAGCCGGGCGTATGTCCCATGTCAAAGCTCGTTAGAAATGTCCCCTGTGTTAACTCGATAGAAATGTCCCCTTGAGGTCTTCGAGCCCGATCGATCGTCGCTGCGGATTGGGCAGGTCTTTGTACGCGCGCCGCCACGGATGATCGGGCGGGACCGGCCGGATGGGTGCCGGCACGACGAGGGCCTTCGGCCGCGTGGGCGGCGGTAGCGCAGGGCGGCTGGGAATTTCCGACCACGCGATCGTCCGCCCGCGATACTCGATGGCCAGGCGGCCGTCGGCCCATTCACAGACGCGCACCGTACTGCGAGCCGGGGCATGACCGCTCTGGCGCACCAGTTGAAAGTAGCGGTTGTGGTAGCGCACCACCCAGTCGAGGCCGACCGTGCGCGTGGCTTCGAGCCGAAAGATCCGATCGAGCGCGCGCGCCGAGGGCGCGCGCCGGTGAAAGTCGGTGGCGTCGGCAGCCGCCTGCGCGAACCGGTCGTTGTGCGCGGTCCAGTACGCCGTCGTGAGGTAGTGATTCGCCGCCGTGTCATCCGCGATTTGGACGCGACGCATCTTTTTTATCAGCCGGTCCTGGTGCGTGCCGTGGTTGCGCTCCACGCGGCCTTTGGCCTGCGGAGAATTGGCGGGAATGATCTGGATCTGCAGCGCCGCGCACATCCGCCCGAACTGCGTGACGGGGACCTGGCCCGCGGCCTGCTCCGCCTCGGTGGCCGCGCGCACATAGACGTTTTTCCAGTCCGTGTAGAGGGCCAGCGGGACACCGTGCTGCTCGATCCACGCTCGCAGCACGGCGGCCGCCGCCCAGATCGTTTCCTCCCCGCTGAAGCGGCCGGTACTCTGGCTTGTGGCGTCATCGACCATCGTGATCAAGCAGCGCTCGGGGCCGCGGTCCTCGTACCACTTATGGAAGCTCCCATCGAACTGCACGAGCTCACCAAAGTGCGCCTTCCGCTCGCGCCGCTGTCGATACGCCGATCGCTTCCGCTGGCGACTCCACAATCCGGCGCCCAGCATCCACCGCCGCACCGTCTCGTGGTCGACCGTCAGCCCGTCTTCGCTGGCCAAGTGCTCGGCCACCAGCGTCGGACCGAAGCGCGTCGAGACGTCCCCGCTGTATTTCTTTCGAATGAGGGCCACCACCCGCGCCCGCAGCTTGGCGGGCCGCGCGCGATTCGACCCGCGCCCCACCTGGCCGTGCCGCACGGCTGCCGCGCCGCCACGCCGAAAGCGCCGCCAGAGGCGCTTGGCCTGCCGATAGCCGACCCCCATCAGCACCGCGGCGTCGACCAACCGCAGACTCTGCGCCTTGACCCGCCCCAGCACTTGCACCCGCGTTAACTCCCGTCCACTCATCGCTGTCCGTCCCAACGGCGACCTCCACGGTCGCCAGCTTAGGGGACATTTCTAACGAGTCGCCGAGGGGACACTATCAGCGAGTCACAACACACCCGCACCTGGAACCCTGGACCTTGGACCCGCCTGCGCCAAGGCTACGGCGCGCAAGCCCCGTCGGACCCCTGGACCTCTGGACCCCTGGACCGCTTAGAATGTCGCTGCATGCCGCAGCAATACGACGCCATCGTCATTGGCGCCGGCCACAACGGGCTGACCG
>JBKJTD010000154.1:0-15578 GCA_046590915.1 Vicinamibacterales bacterium | reverse complement strand
CCGGATTTTCTACAACCAGGCGCGGATGAGCGCGGAGAACATTCCGCAGATCGCGGTGGTGATGGGTAGCTGCACCGCGGGCGGCGCGTACGTGCCGGCGATGTCGGACCAGACGGTCATCGTCAAGGGCACCGGGACCATCTTTCTTGGCGGTCCCCCGCTTGTGAAAGCCGCGACCGGCGAGGACGTCTCGGCCGAAGACCTGGGGGGCGCCGATGTGCACACCCGGCTGTCGGGTGTCGCTGACTACCTCGCCGAAGATGACGACCATGCCCTCCATCTTGCCCGGTCGATTGTGTCCACGCTGCACACTACGAAACACCTCCCGGCCGACATGACCGTGCCCGAAGCCCCCCGATACGACCCCGAGGAGCTCTACGGAGTGGTCAACATCGACCCGCGCCACCCGTATGACGTCCGTGAGGTCATCGCGCGCATGGTGGACGGGTCGCGTTTTGACGAGTTCAAGGCTCGATACGCCACCACGGTGGTCACCGGATTTGCCCGGCTGCACGGCTTCCTGGTCGGCATCGTCGCCAACAACGGCGTATTGTTCTCGGAGTCCGCGCTCAAGGTCACGCACTTCATAGAGATGTGCAATCTGCGGAAGATTCCCCTGGTCTTCCTGCAGAACATCACCGGTTTCATGGTCGGCCAGCAGTACGAACGTGGCGGCATTGCGAAGGACGGCGCCAAGATGGTGCACGCGGTCGCCAATTCCGTGGTGCCGAAGTTCACGGTCGTCATCGGCGGGTCGTTTGGCGCGGGCAATTACGGGATGTGCGGGCGTTCCTACGAGCCGCGTCTGCTGTGGATGTGGCCCAACAGCCGCATCTCGGTCATGGGCGGCGAGCAGGCAGCGTCGGTCCTGGCCACGGTCAAAAAGGACCAGCTCGCGCGCGAAGGCAAACCGTTCAGCGCCCAGGACGAGGCGGCGCTCAAGGAGCCCATCCTCCAGAAGTACGACACGGAAGGTTCGCCCTATTACTCCACCGCCCGACTGTGGGACGACGGCGTGCTGGATCCGGCTCGCACTCGAGAGGCGCTTGCGTTGGGTGTGTCGGCGGCTGCCAACGCGCCCGTGCCCGACGTCCGCTTCGGCATTTTCCGGATGTAATCGATGAGCACTCTCACGGTCGAACACGGCCCGGTCACTACCGTGACCCTCACTCGTCCGGCGGTACGCAACGCGTTCAACGAGGAGTTGATCGCCGACCTGTCCGCGTGGGCCGCCAGCGTCCCGACCGATGGGTCGGTGCGTGTCGTGGTGCTGCGCGGGGCTGGCGCCTCGTTTTGCGCGGGCGCCGATCTTCAGTGGATGTCGAAGATGGCCGCCTACTCGCGAGCAGAAAACATCGCAGACGCCACCACCGCCGCGCGTATGTTTCTGGCCATCGATTCCCTTCCTGTTCCAGTCATTGGCCGCGTGCACGGCGCGGCACTTGGTGGCGGCGCGGGCCTGGCGGCCGTCTGCGACGTAGTCGTCGCGAGTGACGAGGCGATGTTCGGGTTTACGGAAGTGGTGCTCGGCATCCTTCCCGCGATGATTTCGCCGTACGTGGTCGGCAAGATTGGCCTCTCAGCCGCACGCGAATGGTGCTTGAGTGGCGCCAGGTTCACGGCCGCTCGGGCCAAGGACATGGGACTTGTCCACGAGGTGGTGGCAGCGGACGGGCTGGACCTCGCGGTGGACCGGTATGTGCAGCAATTTCTCAAGGCGGCGCCGTCTGCCATTGCGGCAACGAAAGCGCTGCTGCGCGAGGTGGCGGGACACAGACCGGCAGACGTGCTTGGCCGCACCGTTGAGGCGATAGCCACGCAGCGTGTGTCGGTGGAAGGCCAGGAAGGCATGCGCGCCTTCATGGAGAAACGGCCGCCCTCATGGCAGAGCTGAGGCAGTCATGATCCGTAAAGTTCTCATCGCCAACCGCGGCGAAATTGCGGTCCGCATCATCCGTGGGTGCCGCGAAATGGGCATACGAACGGTGGCGGTGTATTCAGAGGCTGACGCTGACGCGCCACACGTGCTCGCGGCTGATGACGCGCTCCCGATTGGCCCCCCACCGGCCGGCGAGAGTTATCTGCGGGTGGAGGGACTGCTTGATGCCGCCCGACGGTCCGGCGCCGACGCCATCCATCCTGGTTACGGTTTCCTTTCTGAGAACGCCGCATTTGCGGCGGCGGTCGAAGCAGCCGGACTGACCTTCATCGGCCCATCGTCACGGGTCATTGCGGCCATGGGATCGAAGACGGCGGCGCGCCAGGCTGTTTCAGCCGCCGGCGTGCCGGTGGTGCCTGGTGAAACACCGGCGTCACAGGATTTGGCGGTCGTGCGTGCGGCGATGAGCCGCGTGGGCTACCCGGCGCTTCTCAAGGCGACGGCCGGTGGCGGCGGCAAAGGCATGCGCATCGTGCGCAACGACGAGGAGGCTGACGAGGCGATTGCGGCCGCGTCCCGTGAAGCGTCGCGCGCGTTCTCGGACGGCACCGTGTATGTCGAGCGACTGATTGAGCGACCGCGTCACATCGAGGTGCAGATCATGGCCGACAACCACGGTCAGACGGTGCACCTGTTCGAACGCGACTGCACGTTGCAGCGACGCCATCAAAAGGTGATCGAGGAAGCGCCCGGCCCCACCGTCACGGCCGCGATTCGCGAACGGATGACACGCGCGGCCATCGCCGCCGCGCAGGCAGTCGGCTACGTCAACGCCGGCACCGTCGAGTTCCTGCTCTCCGGCGACGAGTTCTACTTCCTGGAGATGAACACGCGCCTGCAGGTCGAGCATCCCGTGACCGAAGCCATCACCGGAGTGGACCTCGTGCGTGCGCAATTGCTTGTGGCGTCGGGGGAGCGCCTGCCCTTCCGGCAGGAGGATCTTCAGGTCCGCGGTCATGCAGTCGAGTGCCGTGTCTACGCGGAGGATCCCGCCGCCGGATTTCTTCCGCAGTCGGGCACGCTCCTGCGGTATCGCGAACCACAGGGCCCGGGTGTGCGCATCGATGCCGGTGTCCGTGAAGGCCAGGCGATCACGGTGCACTACGATCCCATGATTGCCAAAGTGATTGCGTCAGGCGAATCGCGCCACGCCGCCTTCGCCCGCGCCACACTGGCGCTCAAGGACTTCGACATCCTCGGCCTGCAACACAACATCGGGTTCCTTGTGGCGCTGCTCAGTGACCCGCGTGTGCTCGCCTGCGACACACATACACGCTTCATCGAGGAGCACATCGACGACTTCGTGCCCGGCTATACCGACGACCGACTGTACGCGTTGGTGGCACTCGCCGCTGCAGCGCAGAGCACGACGCACCCTACACCAGGCGCGACACTGAGCACCCAGCACGCCGCGCGCAGCGCGGCCGATCCCTTCGACACTCTCGGCAAGGTGACCTTCTGATGGCGACCAAACTTCGCATCACCATCGGTGGTCGTGAGTTCCTGGCCACCGTCGACCAGGGCTCCGTCACCATTAATGGGGTCGAGGGCACATGGACGACGCGCACGCGTGCGGATGAGCGATGGTCGGTGGGTGACGGCACGTCAAATGTGAACGGCAGCGCCCTCAAGACGTCGGCGGGCACATGGGTCGGCATCGAAGGCACGGTGGCGCTGGCCGAGGTGGAGTCGGGCACTTCGAGGCCGCGCGCCAGACACACGGATGCTGATGCGCTGCGCCCACCGATGTCGGCCACCGTCATCCGGATTCACGTCGCTGTTGGATCGACGGTCACCGAAGGCGATCCGCTGATTGTGCTGGAAGCCATGAAGATGGAGATGCCCATTCGAGCGCCGCGCGCCGGCGTCGTGACGGCCGTCCACTGTCGCGAAGGCGAACTGGTGAGCCCCACCACCGTGCTGCTCGATTTGGAGTGAACCGATGTCAACACGCCCTGCATCGGTGACCATCGTCGAAGTCGGCCCCCGTGATGGGCTGCAGAACGAATCCGCGCTGATCCCGACCGCCGACAAGATTGCCTTCATCGATCGCCTCAGCGCATCCGGCCTTCGCGAGATCGAGGTCTCCGCATTTGTCAGCCCCACATGGATTCCACAGCTGGCCGACGCGGGCGAGGTCTTCACCGGCATCACCCGTCGTCCCAACGTGCGCTATTCGGCGCTCGTACCCAACCTGGCGGGACTCGAGCGTGCGATTGCCGCCGGTGTGACTGAGGTCGCCATTTTTGCCGCGACGTCGGAAACGTTCAGCCGGAAAAACACCAACCGCGGAATCGACGAGTCGTTTGTGACTTACAGAGAGGTCACGAATGCGGCGATCGAGGCGGGCCTGCGGGTGCGCGGTTATCTGTCGACCGCGTTCGGATGCCCGTTTGAAGGGCCGATCCCGGTGGATACGGTCGTGGCACTGACGTCGCGCCTGCTCGATCTTGGCGTGTATGAGGTGGCCGTCAGCGACACCATCGGCACCGCCCATCCTGGGCAGGTGCAGATCGTGTTGTCGCAGTTGCTGGTGCCGCTGCCCTCCACCCGCATCGCGTTGCACTTTCACGACACGCGCGGCATGGCACTGGCCAATGTGCTGACAGCCCTCGACTTTGGGATCGAAACCTTTGACGCCTCCGCCGGAGGCCTCGGCGGCTGCCCGTACGCGCCGGGATCGTCGGGGAATCTCGCCACGGAAGATCTGCTGTACATGCTTGACGGGTTGGCCATCGATACCGGCGTCAAGATTGACCGGGTCTCTGATGCGGCGCGCGCCCTTGCACCGCTCCTCCCGCACGGGCTGTCATCGCGGTACAGCCAGGCGCGACAATGACGGCGTTTCTCGCCGCCCTCGAACAACGACATCTCGCCAACCTCACGCGCCCGGAATTCACCAAAGCGGTGCGCGCCTTGTCGGTGCGATACGTCGAACGGCGCGGCCAGCTTCCCACCAGATCGCCGCTCGACTCGGCCGGCAAACGCGCGGCCTTCGGCCTGTTCTACGCACCACTGCACATGCTGACGGTGGACGCGGCTGTGGGAGCCGTGACGGCAAATGCCCGTCCCGGTCACATCATCGACCTTGGATGCGGCACCGGCGTCTGCAGCGCTGCGTGGGCACTCCGAGTATCCGATCCCGACGCGACAGCCGATCGGTACCCATCAATAGACGGATGTGACCTGCACCCGTGGGCGCTCGAAGAAGCGCGCTGGAACTGGCGCACACTCGGACTCCGGGGGCGTGCAGTCAAACTCGACGCGGTGACCGCCCTTGAGCGCGCGGTGGCGGGCCGGACCCCGCTGACCGGTACGGGCATCATCGCGGGCTGGGCAGTCAACGAACTGGACGCTCCTGCGCGCGCCCGTTTGCTCACCAGCGTGCTGGCGGCGCTCACCAGGGGCGCGTCGTTCCTGATGCTGGAGCCGCTCGCCCGGGGAGTCGCGCCGTGGTGGGACGATTGGGCGCGCGCGATGGCGCCGCACGGTGTCATCGCCGACGACCACAAGTTCGACGTAGACCTGCCAGCCCGCCTGGCCGAATTCTCCGATGGCGCGGGGTTCAACAATCGGACATTGTCCGCGCGCGTCATGTGGGTGGCCTCGCGGTAGACTCTGCCCCCTGCGAGCGGACGCGAGCCGCTCCAGTCGCCCGTGTTAGGCTTCGATATCGATGGATGATGACGAGCTTCTTGCAGGTCTGAAGGCCGGCGACAACGCCGTGTTCGAGACGCTCGTGCGTACGTATGGTGGCCGGTTGCTCGCCACCGCCAGACGCATGTTGCACAACGACGAGGACGCGCGTGACGCCGTGCAGGAGGCGTTCATCAATGCGTTCCGCTCCAGGGAATTCTTCAAGGGTGATTCCTTGATCTCCACCTGGCTGCATTCCATTGTCGTCAACTTGTCACTGATGAAATTGCGAACGCGCCGGCGAAAGCCGGAGGAGCAGATTGAGAACTACCTCCCGCGATTCCTGCCCGACGGCCATCACACGCAGACCTTTCCCTCGTGGACCGAACCTGCTGACGTGGCCCTGTCGCGCAAGGAGACAGCCTCGATGGTCCGCAGCGCCATAGAAGAGCTGCCGGAAACGTACCGCACGGTCGTCCTGCTTCGCGACATCGAAGGACTCTCCACCGAGGAGACCGCGAAGATTGTCAACACGACACCCAACGCCGTCAAAATCCGGCTGCACCGAGGCCGGCTGGCGTTGCGAACCCTGATCGCCCCACACATGGTGGCCGGAGCGCACGCATGACGACACGATTGACCTGTCGCGAGGTGTCCGAGTTCCTGATGGAGTATGTCGGGGACACACTTGAGGTGGACGTACACACGATTTTTGAAACCCACGTTCGTGGGTGCCACAACTGTGAGACGTTTCTGATTCAGTATCGCGAGACCATCGCCGCCGGACAACTCGCCTGTTCGGACGCCGGTGTCGCAGACTGCCCCGAAGATCTCGTGCAGGCCGTGATGGCCGCGCTCATGAAGGAAACCAAGGCGTGAACTTTTTATTGACCCTCGGGGCGCTGGCCCTCGTCGTGTTGCCGGGCGACGGCACCCATAATCGCCACTGGGCCCAGTGGCGAGGTCCCAACGGCCAGGGCATTGCCACCGGCGTGTATCAGGACACCTGGTCGCCCACCGAAAACATCGCGTGGAAATCCCCCATCCCCGGCCGCGGCCATTCCTCCCCCATCGTCTACGGCGACCGCATTTTTCTGACGACGTCGATTCAAGGCAAACGTGTGCCCGGCCGCAAGGCACCGGACCACCTTGGGTTTGATCTGAAACCGGGATACCTCAATCCAGACAGCACTGCGGTCGATTATGACCACTCGCTGCACGTCCTGGGCATCGACGCAAGGACCGGCAAGATTCTCTGGAATCACACGGCGTATGACGGACCGATGTACGACGACCGGCATCGACTCAATACCTATGCCTCGGCCTCGGTGGTCACCGACGGGCAGATGGTGTTTGCCTCGTTCGAAGCTCATGGCATGTACGCGTACACGATGGACGGGACGCTCAAGTGGAAGACCGAACTTGGCAACATCGCCAAGGCCGGCATGGGCCCCGGTACCTCGCCGATTCTCTACAAGAACCTGGTGATCCTGCAGGTCGATCAGGAGATGGGCACGGGGTCCAACATGCGCGCGTTTGACCGCAACACCGGCAAGCAGGTGTGGCGCGCCGACCGCAGCCATCGTCGCAGTTGGGCGACGCCGATCCTGTTCCCGGTGGACGGCCGCATCGATCTGATTGCTTCCGGCGCCGAGTCGGTCATCGCCTACGACCCCGAGACCGGCAAGGAACGATGGCGTACCGAAGGGACCCGCGGCCATCCCATCCCCAGTTTCGTGACCACCCACGGTCTCGTATTTGCGGCCGCTGGCTACCCCACCAAGGTGGTGTTGGCGCTGCGCCCCGAGGCCAAGAATGAGGCCTCACGCATCGCCTGGACATACAACAAGGGTACCGCGTACGTGACCTCGCCCATCGCCATCGGCGACTACCTGTATCTGTTCACCGACGGTGGCATTACCACGTGTCTGGATGCGCGCACGGGCGCCGTCGTCTACGAAGGCGGGCGTGCGCCGGTACCGTCGACGTTCCGGGCGTCGGCGGTGTCGTTTGGCGACAAGTTTCTGATGACGAGCGAAGACGGTGACACATTCGTCGTGCGCGCCGGCCCCAAACACGAGGTCCTGCGCACAAACTCGCTCGGTGAACCCATCTGGGCCTCACCCGCCCTCGCCAACGGCACGATCTACATCCGCGGTGAGAAGCACCTGTTCGCGATTCGTTAGGAAGATGTTTCAACGAGGCATGGAGAGCTGAGAGAACTTACTTTCTTCATACTCCCAGCCCTCCACGCCTCGCTGTGAATTCCCTACCGAGTCATTCCGTACATCAGGTAGTTGATCCCGAACTTGTACGCTTCGTTCGACGGCGCAATCGCGTAGCGGCCTTCGGCCGAGTGCTCCATGTAGTCGCCGATATCCATGTTGTAGTTGATGACGACCGACAGCCGTTTGGTGGGGTTGTTGCCTTCGTGGATGCCGTAGAACTCACCCATGAGCCCCTGTTCACCGAGGCGGCCGGGGTACGGCACCTCCAGCGTCTTGATCGCAAAAAACGTGTTGAAGATGGGATGCGCGATGTCGAGTCGCGTGATCCTGGCACTCGGCACCACACGCATCATCGCGACCTTGAACACGTTCCACTCATTCTGGAAGTGAAAGTCGTCGACGATGAGGAATCCCCCTTTGTCGAGGTAGGTGCGCAGCCCATCGACTTCGGTGTCTGATGGATACCAGTACCCCGGCTCCGACAGGTACGCGATGGGGAACTTCATCAACTCGGGGTCGTCCATGCGGAGGACGTTGCCGCCGGTGGAGCTTGGTGTGATGGCGGTGATCTCCGGCAGAATCAGGTTCAGGTTCTGCTCCATGTCCGGATAGTCGAACGCCCACCCGCCGTAATGCGGATACCAGAGGCGCACGATCGCGAACTTGCCGTCGTAGGGAAACGCGGCCGGGGCCGGCGTGAAACCACGGCCGCCTCCAAACCCACGCCGTTGTGCCGCCAGCGGCAGCACGGCCAGGACGAGCAGCAGCCCGACGAGCCAGCGTGGTTTGCGCATGCCCAAAGTCTACGGCATGCCGGCGCTATCTGGTCGCGGGCAACGCTGCCTTGAGCGCCGCCTCGCCGCCTACTACAGGCAGCGTGATGCGCGTCAGATTGATGTCGATCGACAACTCCGTGCCGGGTTTTGGCCACAGCGTAAAGTCGCGGTCGCTCGAAAAAATCATCAACCCGATTCGTTTGCCCGCTGGAATGATCTGATCGTCCGGCTGCAGGTCAAACGTCATGTCGACATACTGCCCCGGCGTCAGCGGCTCGCCCTTCTGCATGCTGTTGAAGTTGCCGCCTTTTGTGAGCGCGCGATGGTTCTGCGGATCCGCCCAGCCGCGAGTGATGAGATTGGCGGTGCCGATCGGCCCTTCCGTCCACGGCAACTGCACGAGATACACGGACAGATTGGCGGCAGGTTTGCTGGCCGCCATGCGAATCGTGACTCGTGGTGTGCCGGAGATGTGCACGGGGGCCGTCAGTTCGGCGGTCGCGTACAGAAGGCGGTGCGGTGAGGAGGCGGCCGTCGCAAGTGCGGGCGCTGCAAATTCGACGTTGTCGGTCAGCCGCTCAGTGACGTCCTTCACCGCGAGAATCGGTCCAGCCGGTTCAAGGCCGCCGATCGTGGCGCCACCCGGCATCAGGCGCATCTCGACATGGGCTGCCTGCGGATGCGGGTAGTCCGCATACGGCGTCGGCGGCAGCATGGTGCCACGGCCTCGGCCTGGTGTGGGTGGCGTGGGTGGCGTGGGTGGGGCTTCGCGCACGATCCACGACTTGGGCTCATTTTCGATGCCGTTGTTTACGCCGTAGAGGTACCGCGTGAACCACTTGTTCATTAGTTCCAGCGGTGGCGCACCGCCATGCCCGCCCTGATGGAAATACTGCATCAGCGGTACGCGCCCTTTGAGTGCCTCGCTGATGCGCACGCTGTGTTCGGGCACCACGTTCCAGTCGTTAAACGCGTGGGCCATGAGCACGGCGGCCTTGACGTTCTGTACCTTGTTCAGCAAATCACGCTCAGCCCAGAACGTGTTGTAGTCACCGTTGACGCGGTCGCGACCTTCGACATATTGCCCGTCACGATAAATCTTGTTGCACACCGCGCGGCGCACCGGGTCGCCACTGTGCACGTAGTCGTAGAGGTAGTCGATGTCCTCGCCAAGCCAGCCGCCGGGATGGCGAATCAACCCGTTTGACCGGTAGTAGTGGTAATACGACGTGTTGGGCGCGATGGGAATGATGGCTTCCAGGCCCGCCACACCGGTCGTCGCCGCCGCCAGCGGGATCGTCCCGTTGTAGGACGTCCCCGTCATTCCCACCTTGCCCGTCGTCCATGTCGCCACGACTGCCTCGGTGCCGTTCACCGTCGTGTAGCCTTTGGCGCGGCCGTTGAGCCAGTCGATGACCGCCTTGGGAGCGAGTTCTTCCGGGGCGCCGCCGACTGTGGGGCATCCGGTTGAGAGGCCCGTGCCGGTCGCTTCCGAATGCACCACCGCAAATCCCCGCGGCACCCACGTCGCCACGTGCGAGTTGGAAATGCTCGTGCGATCGGCGCGAAATTCCACCTCTGCCTGTGACAGGCGCGGCGGCGGTTCACTCCCCAATTCCTGGTTGACGTTCCATAATCGACTGCGATCGTTGGATGTGCCGGCGAAGTACGGCGACGACTCATACACGACCGGCACTTGGAGGCCTTCCGTGTCGGTCTGCTTCGGACGCGTCACGTCCACGTGTACACGATCGCGCTTTTTGTCACCGTCTGAATCGAACTCGGTCTCGACCCATAGACGATGCCGCACCCACTCTGCCTGGTCCTCAAAGGCCGGCACGATCTGCGCCTGTCCGTCCACAAACACCGGCTTGGCCGGCTGCGGGGCAACTGACTGAAACCCGGCGGATTCAGCCGCCGGCCATGACGCCAGAGCCACCCAGACACACGCACCAACGACAAGGATCTTCTTCACTGGATTTTCCTCCACGAGCGGCCGCCGGAATAATGGTCGAGGTCGATGCATGCGCACATCTTACGCCGGGGTCGCTAGAATACGCCGATGGACGCCCTCCACGCCGCCTCCACCGCCTACCGGGAGGCCCTGCGATCCGCTGGGTACCCCCCATCCACGGCAGACCGCCTCCTCGGGATGTTTCTCACAGCCGTGCAACAGCAGATAGCGACGCCTCACACCTTCGAGCCGTTTCACCGGCGAGTGACGACACCGTTCGACTACTACACATTTGGCGTGGACTTCTTCCGGCCGCTCGTCGACAAAGCCCGATCGACGCTGCATGGTCACAACCATCTCGCGGCCCTCTCACGCCAACTCGCGGCAGGAGACAATGTGATTTTTTTGGCGAATCACCAGAGCGAAGGTGATCCGCAGATGATGAGCCTCATGCTTGAGGACGACTACCCTGCGCTTGCCGCCGACATTATTTTTGTGGCCGGCGAACGGGTCACCACCGACCCACTGGCGGTGCCGTTCAGTATGGGGCGCAATCTGCTCTGCATTTATTCAAAGCGGCATATCGACCATCCGCCGGAACTCAAGACCGCCAAAACACATCACAACAGAAGGACGATGGAGCAGATGGCGGAGCTGCTGGCTCTGGGAGGACACTGCATTTATGTCGCCCCAAGTGGGGGCCGCGATCGGCGCGGGACAAGTGGTGAGGTCGAGGTGGCGAGGTTTGATCCTCAGAATGTCGAGATGTTCTATCTGATGGCTCAACGCGCCGGTCACCCCACGCACTTTTATCCAATGGCGATGGACACCTACGACGTCATGCCTCCACCAGAGACCATCGAAGTGCTTGTCGGCGAAGCCCGCCGCATCAAACACCGTCCCGTGCATCTCTCCGTTGGGCCCGAACTCGATCTGGATGCGTGCGCTTCGGCCGACCGCCACCAACGTCGTGTGCTGCGCGCTGACGCCGCGTGGCGCGCGGTGGTGGCCGAATACGCCCGCTTCCCCAATAAATAGAAACGCACCGGCGCGAACGCCGGTGCGTCTCTTTCTATTGCGAGGTAGGCTTATCGGCCGTCGCCGTCCGCGTCACCCGGCAACGCACGTTCGACGCGATGCCAGCCGTCACGCACGGCGTTGCGCGCATCGGACCAGGCCAGACGCGACTTGTCTTTCGCCGTGTCCCAGCCACGCTCGAGGTCGTTCTCGGTCTCGTCCCACGTGGACTTCACGCTCGCACGGCGGCTGCCGCCGTACAGGTACGCGGAGCGGTAATCGTCATACGACGAGCCCGGCTTCACGTACGGACGCGACGAGTAGTTGTCACGCCAGTAGGCGTCTTCGACTTCGGGATCGAACGCTTCGGCAACGCCGTGGCCCGCGAGTCCGCCGGCCACTGCGCCAATCGCCGCGCCAACCACCGCGCCCACCGGACCGGCAACCGCCGCGCCCGTCGCCATGCCTGTCACGGCTCCGCCCGCCGCGCCCACGCCCTCTGCCACCGAGTGATCCTTGTGATGATCTGCCATGATGATCGTCCTTCCTGAAATGAGGCTTGAGCCTCCGGTTGAGTTGTTATCGACCAATCGTGAGTTCGTTGCGCACCTGATACCCGACGGCTTTCGCCACGGCGATCTGGCCCGCGACCGTCTTCTGTTCCGCTGTTGGCACGTGGCCCTTCAACGTGACGGTCTTGGTCACGTGATCGCTATCGACATTGATGTTGCTTGCGTCAACGCGCTTGTCGAGGGTCAACGCCGTCTTCACGTCGAGCGTTTCGACCGCCGCGTCGGCAGCACGACCACCGTTGGCGACGGCATTGCCCGTGGCGTCCGCCGCCTGTTCGGCCTTCTGGCCGGCCTGGTCGGCCTTGTGTTCCATTTTGTCCTCGGTCCGTTCGCTACATGCGACACACGTTGCCGCAATGAGCGCCGCACCGAGAAGGTTGGTTACTTTGTTTGCTACTGCTCTCATCCCATACCTCCCTGTTGTTGCGTCTTGCCTGTTCGCATTTAGAGCAATATGGATGCCATCTCTACAGGAGCAAAAGGAGGTCTACAGCAACGTCCCGCGCAGTGCACTTGCCACTTCTGTTGCGCGTGTGGGCAAACAGTCGAAATCCTCGGTGTGCAATGTTCGACACGCCCGGGTCCATGGGTGGATCCGTGTGGTAGGATCGACAGCGCGATGTTGGTCACCGTTCGCCTCGAGTGTCGTTGTTGTAGCTGGGCCTAGTGCCTGGCGGCTGCGAGTCTGTTCGTACTCCCCGTCAGTTGTTCTCAGAAGGCGCCGTCGCCAAGCGGTAAGGCAGAGCTCTGCAAAAGCTCCATCCCCGGTTCGATTCCGGGCGGCGCCTCCAATTTTCTTCGATACCTTGCCCGGTCGTGGGTTCATTGTGTAAACTCAGTGGGCTGTCCTCTGAGCGGGAATAACTCAGTGGTAGAGTGCGACCTTGCCAAGGTCGAAGTCGCGGGTTCGAATCCCGTTTCCCGCTCCATTTCTACAACTCAACCCGGACCTCGCGGCCCTGAACCCTGGACCGTGGACCCTGAACCGCAGCAACGCGGATATAGTCGCGTATGGCTCCGAATAACCTACCCGCGTCGCTGGGCGCTCTCCGTGAGGCGATGGCCGCCGGCCTGTGGACGCAGGCCCCGATCAAGGACGAACTTCGCACCAACCTGCTCGCCAAACTGCGCGCCGGCACTCCCCTCTTTCCCGGCATCGTCGGCTAC
Source organism: Vicinamibacterales bacterium (assembly GCA_046590915.1). Classification (GTDB taxonomy): domain Bacteria; phylum Acidobacteriota; class Vicinamibacteria; order Vicinamibacterales; family SCN-69-37; genus SYFT01. The sequence continues at coordinate 2,289 of JBKJTD010000154.1, read as the reverse complement.
GACGACACCGTGGTGCCGCAGCTCGTCAACGCTGTGTTGTCCAGGCACAATTTCATCCTGCTCGGACTGCGCGGGCAGGCCAAGACCCGGATGCTTCGCGCGCTGACGAGCCTGCTCGATGCCCACGTGCCAGTGATTGCAGGCTGCGAGATTCACGACCATCCCCTTGCCCCCATTTGTGGCCCCTGCCAGTCCCGTGTCAAAGACGAAGGCGACCTCTTGCCGATTACCTGGTTGGCGCGGGAACAGCGCTACGTCGAAAAACTCGCGACGCCGGATGTGACGATTGCCGATCTCATCGGCGACATCGATCCCATCAAGGCCGCCAAGTCCGGTTTTGCCCTCGGTGACGTAAGGACGATGCATTACGGGCTGTTGCCCAGAGCGCACCGCAGCATCTTCGCGATTAATGAGCTGCCCGACCTCGCGAGCAAGGTGCAGGTCGGTCTGTTCAACATCCTGCAGGAAGGCGACGTCCAGATTAAGGGCTACCCCGTTCGCCTGCCACTGGATGTGCTGCTGGTGTTCAGTGCGAACCCGGAGGACTATACGGCGCGCGGGAAGATCATCACGCCGCTCAAGGACCGCATCGGTTCTGAAATCCGGACCCACTATCCCAGGACCCGTGACGCCGCGATGAGTATCACCGCGCAGGAAGCGTGGACCAATCGTCCCGGTGCCATTGCCGTCGACGTCCCCGAGTTTGTGCGTGAAGTCGTCGAAGAAATTGCGTTTCAGGCTCGACAGGACTCGAAGGTGGACCGTCGATCCGGGGTGAGCCAGCGTCTGCCCATCACCACACTCGAAAACGTGGTCTCCAACGCCGAACGTCGTGCAGCGCTCAACGCCGAGCCTGTGGCGGTGCCGCGAGTGAGCGACATCTACGCCTCGCTGCCCGCCCTGACCGGCAAGATCGAACTGGAGTACGAGGGCGAACTCAAGGGAGCCGATCATGTGGCCCGGGAGCTTGTGCGCGCCTCCATCGCGACGGTGTTTGACGGCTATGCCGCACGGGTCAACATGCGGCAGTTGATCCGATGGTTTGATGAGGGCGGCACACTCGACCTCTCAGACATGACCGGGGCTGAGCGCCTGCTGGAGTCCGTCGCCGGCGTCTCGGAATTCCAGGACGTGCTGCCACACCTGCGGATTACCGTCGGCGCCTCCGACGGGGCCCGGGCGTCGCTGGCGGACTTTGTCCTCGAGGGCCTGTGCGCGACCAGGAAAATCAGCCGCACCGATGAAGGCAGACTCGAAGGCTCGCCGCAGGAACGGACGCCCAAACGGGAGCGCGGCGACGAGGCCGACCTACGCGCGATGCTCGACGAAGATCAGCCCGAGGGGAAACCGAAAGGCCGAAAGAAGTATTACAACTGATGAAATACCGCTACGGCAAATACATCGAGGCACTGCTCGACGGCGTCGACATGGACGCGCTGGTCTCCCGTCTGTCGGATCTACTCCTGTCGAGTGGTTTCAACAACCCGTGGGATCCCCTCGATGGTGGGGATCAGTCCATGCAGGCCCTGCACGATGCGGTGCTCGATGCCCTGCTCAACGGCGGGGCCATGTCCGACGAGATGGTGCAGAACCTGCTCAAGGATCAGCCTGACCAGTCTGCACGCGACCGCATTGAGGACCTGGTGCAGTCAGTGATCGAGCAATTGACCGAGCAGGGATTTGTCTCCACCACCGGCACTCCCCCATCGCAACAGTCTGCGGCAGGCGAAGCCGGCGGCGCTGAGGGCTCCGCACGTTTTGAAGTGACCGACAAGGCGCTGGACTTTCTGGGCTACCGGGCACTTCGCGATCTGCTGGGTTCAATGGGTCGCAGCAGCGTCGGTCGTCACGACACGACCAAACTCGCAACCGGGATTGACGCCGGCGGCCCGCCCAGGCCGTATGAATTCGGCGACACGATGAATCTCGATCCCACCGAGACGATCCTGAACGCAGTGAGGCGCGGCAACGGACTCGACGTGGACTATCAGGACTTGATGGTGACGCAGGGCGACTATCAGAGTTCGTGTGCGACGGTGCTGCTGCTCGACTGCAGCCACAGCATGGTGCTCTACGGCGAAGACCGTTTCACGCCGGCCAAACGGGTCGCGCTGGCGCTCACCAACCTCATCAAGCACCAGTATCCGGGTGACGATCTCAAGGTCGTTCTGTTTCATGACTCGGCCGAAGAAGTACCGCTGGCGCAGCTCGGGCGCGTGCGTGTCGGGCCGTACTACACCAACACCCGCGAAGGCCTCAGACTGGCGCGGCGGCTCCTCGAGCGGCAGC
>JBKJTD010000131.1:0-11991 GCA_046590915.1 Vicinamibacterales bacterium | reverse complement strand
GTGGGCGGCCGTGGCGGCCACTGTCACCTTTGGCGCGGCGACGCTCCTGGCCGTACGCGGCCCCGCGCAACACGCGCGTCGCTCGATCGCGCGCCGTGTGCTCGACATCAACGTATTGATGGTCATTGCGGTGATCGGCGCCATTGCCTTGGGTGAGTGGTTCGAAGCGGCGATGGTCGTCTGGCTCTTCGGCATCTCCGAGTGGCTCGAGGCGCTGAGTCTGGCGCGGGCGCGCCGTGCCATCCGCGACATGATGACCGTGGCGCCCAGGGACGCACTGGTCCGCCGCGACGGCGCGATCGTGCCCCTGCCGATTGAATCGGTGCGCGTCGGGGACGTGGTGCTCGTCCAGCCGGGCGATCGTGTGCCGGTTGACGGCGTGGTTACCCACGGCGAATCCGCGGTCAATCAGGCCCCGATCACGGGCGAGTCCTGGCCGTCCGACAAAACCATCGGCGATCGCGTCTTTGCCGGGTCGATCAACGGCAACGGCGCGCTGGATGTCCGTGTTGATCGCGCCGCCGCCGACACGACCATCGCGCGCATCATTCACCTGGTCGAAGAGGCGCAGTCGCGCCGCGCGCCCATCCAGACGTTTGTGGACCGATTTGCGCGTCTATACACCCCGGCCGTCGTAGCGATCGCCGCGATCATTGCCATCGTGCCTCCGACGATCAACTCCGTGGAGATGTTGTCGCTGACGGCCGGCGGATGGGGCGAATGGTTCTATCGCGCCCTGGTCTTGCTCGTCGTCTCCTGCCCATGCGCGCTCGTGATCTCCACACCTGTGGCGATTGTGTCTGCGCTGACGACAGCCGCCAGGGCGGGCGTGCTGATCAAGGGTGGCGCCCATCTCGAACGGCTTGCGTCGGTCAGATGTGTCGCGTTCGACAAGACCGGCACCCTCACCGAAGGCCGTGTGGCGGTGACTGACGTGTTCGGGATTGGTGCGACCAGCGCACACGAGGTGCTGTCGGTCGCCGCGTCACTGGAAGCACGCTCGGAGCATCCCATCGGCCGCGCCATCGTGGACCGCGCCCGCGCGGCCGGCCTCGCGTTTGCCGAAGGGACAGGCTTCCGCGCATTGCCCGGTCTTGGCGCCGAGGCCACTGTCGCGTCGGGTGTTGCCGTGATAGGCAGTCATCGCTTTTTCGAGTCGCGCGCACTGTGCACCGACGCGGTGCACGCCCGGATGGCGGAGGTCGAGGCGACCGGAGCCACGCCAGTATTTGTCGGCCGCGACGGCACCGCACTGGGTGTGATTGGCCTGGCCGACTCACTGCGCGAAAGCTCCGGCCGCACGGTGCAGGCCCTGCGCGCCGCAGGCGTCGAGCACGTCGTCTTGCTCACGGGTGACACGCGGCGGTCAGCCGATGCCACACGCGACGCGTCCGGGGTGGACGAGGTTTATGCCGACCTCATGCCCGAAGACAAAGTCTCGCTGATCGAGATGCTGCGCCGGGAACATGACGTGGTGGCGATGGTGGGTGACGGCGTCAACGACGCGCCAGCGCTCGCGGCCGCCGATGTGGGCATTGCCATGGGGGCCGGCACTGGTGTGGCCCTCGAAACCGCCGACGTGGCCCTGGTCGGCAACGAACTCACACGCCTGCCGTTTGCCCTGCGCCTGAGCCGCGAGACGTTGGCGACGATCAAGACAAACGTGGCGATCGCCCTCGGCCTGAAGGCCGCGTTCGTGCTGATGACCATTTTTGGTGGAGCCACATTGTGGATGGCGGTCCTCGCCGACACGGGAGCCTCGCTGCTCGTGGTGGCGAATAGTCTGAGACTGCTCAATCGGCGAGCTCTTCCGTAAACTGCACGCCCATTCCCACTCGACGGTCGGCCCAGACGACATAACCCGATCGCTCGATGTCGCTTGGGGCCGGCGGCATGCGGAACTTCACTTGGATTTCCGCGCCCGGCTCCAACGGCGTCAGCGTGCGGATGGCCATGCCGCCGCGGCTGATGTTCAGCGTGACCGCACCGGCGATTGTGGCACCCGATCGATACGACACCGGGACGCTGACGACCAGACGCGGCGACAGGCGGCGGTCAAAACTGGCGGGGAACAGGTGCGGTGCCAGTGCCGGAAGAATCTGCGCAGTGGACGCATGTTCATTGATGTATCCGGCCACAGCCACCGGCCATAAACGACGTGCGTCCATCGCGCTGCGCACCGTGCCTGCAAACACCAACACCGGCAACGTCGCCGTGGACGCGGCTCGCAACTGGCGCACCCACTCCGCCGGATCGTCATGCAGCGTCAAATCGATGATGGCCAGGCTGGCCTGATTCACCAGGGCTGCTGCATCGGCACCCGAGTTCGCGGTAACGTACTGATGTCGCGCGTCGGCCAATGCCGCCGCAAATCGGTCACGCACAGACGCGTCCCGATGTGCTATGAGAATGATCTTGGTCGCGGACATATCCGACATGTTGATTGCAGCGTGTGGAACCGCGTCGTTATAATCCCCGTCTCGGAGGAAGAGTGTATGGCGACCTGCCCGGAATGTGACATCGAAATCGAGATCGACGAGGACGACCTCGAAGAAATGGAAGTGGGCGACCCCTGGGTCTGTGACGGCTGCGCCAGCAACCTTCGCATCGCCTCGCTGGATCCCCTCGAATTCGATCCAGACGATGAGGACGAAGACGAGGAGGACGAGGACGCCGAGTCCGACGAAGTTGAAACCGATGACGCCGACGTAGAGGATGACGACGACGACACCGGCGACGACTGGGAAGAATAAACACCCACCGGCCCATGGGGCCGAGGGGCTAGGGCTTACGGGCCAGGCACAACAGAGACGAGCCGATCGGAAGATCCACCACCCGCATCGCGAGGGCCTCCGCACGGAGCGCCAGATCGAGCGCACCATTGACTGACGCCGCCGGAACGTCCAGGTCCGACGTCGACGCTGTGGCCGCCCTGCCGCGAAGCCGGTCGGACCATCGCACGGCAAGCGTCAGAGGAAACGTCGCAAAATTGGTGAACGTCAGGCGGATGACCTGCAGTCCAGCCGCCTCAAGACGGGCCCGCACGCGCGCTTTCGTGTAGCGCCGCACTTCCATCGTCAGCGTTGAATGTGATCCGTGCAGGATGTCGAGTGCCGCCACGTTGAACAACGCCAGTCCCCGTCGCCGGAGCACTCGCGTCATTTCAGCCAACGCCATCCGTTCGGCATCGTCGGACAGGCAATACAACACGTCAAACGAGGTGGCGAGATCGACCGACCCGTCCGCAATGGGCAGGTGGGTGACAGATCCCTGGATGACGGGGCGTTGGTGTGCCCGGGCCACGGCAAGTCCGGTTGACGACAGTTCGACACCGGCGACCGAGCCATAATCGCTGAGCCAGTCCAGATTTTTCCCAGTGCCGCAACCGCAATCCAGGATGTGTTGGAGTCGTCGCCCGCGCAGCTCAGCCTCGAGCACCAGACGCGCCGAGCGCCGCAGGCCCTTGAACCAGAAATGCCGGTCTTCGGCAGTGGCCGTGGCGGCCAGCATCGCGTCCATCGTGGACATTGTAGATGGTGGTGAGTGCGAGTGAGTTGCAGGTCTGAGTCCGTTGACACGAGTACCACGAGGTTAATAAGCTCCCACCATGTCCCGATCCAGCACTCGATTCCTGTCTCTGTCGCTCCTGACCGTCGTCTTAGCCGTGTCGGTGGCGTGTGGAGCGAAGCAGCCGCCACCAGCGCCCGTTGTTCCGCCGCCCCCCGTTGTGGTGACGCCGAACCCTCCGCCGCCTCCACCGCCGCAGCCGCCGCCCCCACCCGCACCACAGCCCGATCCGGCACCGCCGACCGAAGAACAGGTCTTTGCCAGCATGACGCTGCAGCAGCTGAATGAAAAGAAGCCGCTGGTGGATGTGTTTTTCGTCTACGACAGCGCGGACCTGTCCGACGCTGCACGCGCGAGCCTCCAGAAGAACGCCGAGTGGTTGCGCCGCTGGGTCTCGACGACGATTACCGTTGAGGGGCACACGGACTCGCGCGGCACCAACGAATACAACCTGGCGCTTGCCGAGCGTCGCGCCGGTTCGGTGCGCGACTATCTGGTGAGTCTGGGCGTTCCCGCCACCCGCATCAGCATCGTCAGCAAGGGCGAAGAGCAGCCGTTTTGCAGCGACGATGCCGAGTCATGCTGGTCACTGAACCGGCGCGGGCACTTTGTCTTTACCGCGAAGTAACAGCGTCTTCGGCGATCTGCCTCGCCGCGTCCTGCGGCGAGGCAGCGGCCGTGATCGGACGTCCCACCACCAGATAATTTGCTCCGGCCTGCACGGCCTCCGAGGGCGTCATCGTGCGTGACTGATCGTTTTTGGCGTCGCCTGCCGCGCCCCCGCGAATCCCGGGTGTCACAATCAGAAAGTCGCTGCCACAGACCGTGCGGATCGCTGCGGTCTCGAGCGGCGAGGCCACCACGCCGTCGAGTCCGGAGTCCTGCGCCATCCGCGCAAGATGCACGACCTGATCCAGTGGAGACCGGTTGACTCCAACAGAGTTCAGCGTCGCCGTATCCATACTCGTCAGCACCGTGACGGCAATGACGACCGGGCGGGCAGCGCCCCCGGCAGCCAGACGGTCGGCTGCATCCTTCGCCGCCGCCATCATGGCGGGGCCGCCACACGCGTGCACGTTCATCATCCATGCGCCGAGGCGGCTCGCCGACGAGATGGCGGCGGCGACGGTGTTCGGGATGTCGTGAAATTTCAAATCCAGAAAGACCCTGTCGCCGCGCATGGTCAGCGCGCGCACGATGTCCGGCCCTTCCGCTGTGAACAACTGACTGCCCACTTTGTAACCGCCGACGGTGCCGCGCAAGGTGTCGGCCAGGGCCAGCGCCTCGCGAGCGGAGGAGACATCGAGTGCGACGAGGATGGGGTTCATGTGCGTGACGCCACCTGGCCGACCAGGTCCGCCACCCCGGCGAACTGGTGGCGATCGAGATAGCTGTCGATGCCGTCGATGACGGCCTGCCAGAGCAGCGGCTCCACAAAATTCGCCGTGCCGATTTGTACCGCGTTGGCACCGGCGATGATGAACTCGACGGCGTCCTGCACCGTCGCGATGCCGCCCATGCCGATGATGGGAATCTTCACGACCTGGCGGCATTCGTAGACCATGCGAATCGCGATTGGCCTGATGGCGGGTCCACTCAGACCGCCCATCCCGTTGGTGAGTTTCGGCAGGCGTGTCTCGATGTCGATGGCCATCGCGAGAAAGGTATTGACCAGCGAGATGGCATCTGCGCCGGCTTCTTCCGAGGCGCGGGCAAACGAGGCGGGGTCGGTGACGTTGGGTGTGAGCTTGGGGATCAACGGCAGCGATGTGACTTTGCGCACGGCCGAGACCACATCGTGCGTGCCGCCCAGGCTGCATCCGAACTGGATGCCGCCTTCCTTGATGTTTGGACACGAGATGTTGAGTTCGATGGCGTGCACGCCTTCGTGATCGGAGAGGATTCGCGAGACCTCGCAATATTCGTCGATGGTGGTGCCGCAGACGTTGACGATGGTGGTGGCACCAAGCGCGCGCAATTCCGGAAGTTTTTCTGCGACGAAGCGGTGGACGCCGATGCCCTGGAGTCCGATCGCATTCAACATGCCCGCCGGCGTTTCCACGATGCGAGGCGGGGCGTGGCCTTCGCGTTCGTTCAGGAACAGGCCTTTGACGGCCACACCTCCCAGCGTCGAAATGTCGAGCGCCTTCGCATACTCAACGCCGTAGCCGAAACATCCCGACGCCGCGATGACGGGATTTTTCAGCGTCAGGGATCCAATCCGTACCGAAAGGTCCGCCATCAGTGGCCTCCCGCCAGCGCGTCCCACACCAGACCCGAGGCGTCAAAGACCGGACCCTCAATACACGAGCGCACCAGATGTGTGCCGCCGGCGCGCTGGATTCGGACCACGCAGCTGTAGCAACCACCCATGCCGCATCCCATGACCGGTTCGAGTGAGACAAAGGTCGTACGTCCGTGCGCAGCGCCAAGCTCGGCGACGGCACGCATCATGGGCGTGGGCCCACAGGCGTAAAGGGTCACAGGGGCGTCCGATGGGAGGGCGTGCAGTTCACGCTCAAGCGGGCCGGTGACACGGCCCTTGGTGCCGCGGGTGCCGTCTTCCGTGGTCACGATGAGCCGAGCGCCGAGCTGTTCGAAAAATTCCGCATGGTAGAGGTCCGCCGCGCTGCGGCCTCCGTAGAACAGCGTCATGCGGGTGCCGCGCGACGCGAGGCTTTCCGCGAGTGTGACAAACGGCGCCAGTCCGACACCGCCAGCAACCATCCAGGCCAGTGCGGGTGGGTCGACCGGCACAAACGGCCGCCCCAGGGGTCCAAGGCAGCTGATCCGATCGCCGGGGCGTGCATCAAAGAGCAACGAGGTGCCCACGCCGACGCGTTTGTTGAGAATGCTGAGTCCTCGGACGGTGCCATCACCATCTCGCAGGATTTCGAAGATGGAAAATGGCCGGCGCAGCAACGGGTCGAGGCCCAGTGCGGTTTTGACCATCACAAACTGTCCCGGCGCGGCGTCGCGCGCCACGTCGGGAGCCGCCAGTGACAGCACATTGTAGTCGGGGGAGAGGCGGGTGTTGGCCAACACCACGGCCGGAACATCGACGGGCATCTCACAAAGTGTACATTAGCCCCCATGCGGTATCTGCGCATGTTCACCAACGCCGTCACCGGTGGCGTGCTCGCGGCGTTGTACCTCTCGGTGCTCGTCCTGATTCTCAATCCGCAGGTCCCGCTGTTTTCGGAAACCGCTGGGCGATGGTTCAGCGTTTTGGTGTCGTTTTACGGAGTGCACCTGACCGTGGCGGTCTACATCGTGATCCTCCTTCGGGAGGTGTTCGCCTCGCGGTCGCTGCAGCCCGGCTGGCTGAGTGTCCGGCTGCTGGCCTGGCTCGGTGCGACATTTGCCGCGACGTCGGCGGCGATCACGTGGGCAAATCTCCAGGGATTTCGCGCCGTACTTGGCGAATCGGCCTCCGAACCGATGCAGGCTGCCGCTGTGGCGGGGACCGTGGCCGCCATCGTCCTCGTGGTCGTCGCGGTGCTGCGGTACTCCTATGGGCAAAAGGGGAGCAGGGCCACCGGGGTGTTGCTGACGGTGGCGCTTGTGGCATCCCTCGCGGTACCGCTCTGGGTGCGCGGCCCGGGCCAATTGCCGGTACCTGTTGTACGGCGGGCCACCACGCCGCCGCCGGTCGCGCAAGGCACGGCGTCGGTCCTCGCGTCGGTCGCCCCGCGCATCCGACTGCTGCTCATCGATGGCGCCAGTCTCAGTGTCATTCGTGATCGAGCTGCCGCAGGACGGTTGCCCAACCTTGGCCGAATCATCGATCGCGGTGCTGTGATGGATCTGGCCACGCTCAAGCCAACGCAGGCGGAACCGATCTGGACGGCCGCGGCTACAGGAAAATACCCTGCCAAGAACGGGGTGCGATCGAATGCCGTGTTTCGAGTCCGCGCTGATGAAACCGAGTCGGTGGATTTGCTGCCCGATTATTGTTTTGCGTACGGGCTGGTCTATCAGCAATACATCGTGCAGGAACGCCGGACCCGGGAGGATGTGCGCGCGCGCCCGTTCTGGGATATTGCCGCAGACTACGGATTGGCGTCCGGCGTCGTACGGTGGCCTCTGACGTTTCCCGCCGCCATTTCACGCGGGTATTTGATCAGCGACCAATTTCACCGTGGCACCAGTTCGCCCTTGCGCATGTCGGACTCGCGCGCAGGCGCGCCCACCAGTGCCGTGGATATCGCGCGGGAAGTGTTTGACGCCACGTCGTTTCCCGATACACCGGCGGCTGCCGCGCCTCCGGCGGAAGACGATGTGCGGGGACCGTGGGATCGCGTGTATCGCGAGGTTGCACAGCGGCTGGAACCCCAGTTTGCTCCGCACGTCACCGCGCTGCGTCTGGCAGGCGTCGATGCCGTGTCGCATGCGTACTGGGCAGCGGCTGATCCGGCACGGCCGGGTTACCGCCGTGCACGCGAGGCGGAACTCTTTGACGCGGCGTACGCCGCGGTGGATACCGAAGTCGGACGCGAACTGGCGACCCTGCGCGCGGGCGATCTGTTGCTCGTGGTGTCGGGCTTCGGCATGGAAAGGGTGAGCCTGCCCAAACGACTGCTTGCCGGCCTCCTCCGTCAGCCCGATCTCACCGGCAGCCACGAGGGGGCCCCGGACGGATTCGTTCTGGCGTTTGGCCGCGAGGTCGCGCACGCCGAATTGCGCCGTGGGTCGATCGTCGATATCGCCCCGACACTGTTGTTCTATCTCGGCCTTCCAGTGGGCCGCGACATGGACGGTTACGCCCGCACCGACCTCTTTGTGCCCGCCTACCGCCGCGAACATCCTGTGACGTTTATTTCGACGCATGAACGGTAGGGTGCTCACTGGGGTGCTCAGGGGGCAGCACCCCCAGAGTGCTATACTCCCCCAGCTTCTTTAACGCGGTCCTGAGAGTCCGCAAAGAGGGGATACATGCCTGTAGTTCTGGACGCCGATCGCATCGGGCGAAGCCTGATGCGCATTGCGCACGAAATTCTCGAACGCAATCGCGGAATAGAAGACCTTGCCCTCGTGGGCATTCGCGCCCGCGGTGTGCCGCTGGCCGCCAGGCTTGCCGCGAATCTGCAGACTGCCGGTGGCGCGTCCGTGCCGATGGGCTCACTCGACATCACGCTCTATCGCGACGACCTGATGCGACACCAGGTCGGTCCCCAACCCATCCTGCGCCGCACCGACATTCCGTTTTCCCTCGACGGCAAAATCATCATCCTGGTCGACGATGTGTTGTACACGGGACGGACGATACGCGCAGCCCTCGATGCGCTGATTGATTTTGGCCGCCCAAGTGCGATCCAACTCGTCGCGCTTGTCGACCGTGGCCATCGAGAGCTGCCGATTCGCGCGGACTACGTCGGTCGCAACGTCCCGACATCACGCCAACAGACGGTCCAGGTGCACCTCACTGAAATCGACGGGCACGACGAAGTCGAAGTGCACGATGTGGAGGTGGCGTCATGACGGAGTTGACGCGACTGCGCAGTCGGCACCTGCTCGGCATCACCGACCTCGGCGCGGACGAAATCGACCTGATTCTCAATACCGCCGAGGCCATGAAGGAAATCGGCACCCGCACGATCAAGAAAGTGCCGGCGCTGCGCGGTCGCACCGTGGTCAACCTTTTTTTTGAAGCGAGTACACGTACACGCCTCTCCTTTGAACTGGCCGAAAAGCGGTTGAGCGCGGACACGATGGGCGTCACCGCGGTCGGCTCGAGCGTCAGCAAGGGCGAGACCCTCGCCGATACGGCGCGCACGCTCGAAGCCATGTCCCCGGACCTCATTGTGCTTCGCCACGCGTCATCGGGGGCGCCGCACCTGCTCGCGCGGATCTGCAAGGCGGGTATCGTCAATGCCGGGGACGGTACGCACGAACATCCGACGCAGGCCCTCCTGGACGCGCTGACGATACGCGAACGCAAGGGACGTCTCGCCGGACTCAAGGTGGCGATCATCGGCGACCTGCTGCACAGCCGCGTGCTCCGGTCGAACGTGTTGTTGCTGACACGCATGGGCGCAGAGGTGCGCGCGTGCGGACCGGCCACGCTGATTCCGAAGGGACTGACCGCACTCGGCGTGCACGTGACGACATCGATCGACGAGGCCGTGAGCGGCGCAGACGTGGTCATGATGCTGCGCGTGCAACATGAACGGATGCACGGGTTGTTTCTACCGTCGGTGCGGGAGTACTTCACGTTGTTCGGCCTGACGCCCAAGCGCCTCGAGCGAGCAGCCTCCGACGTCATCGTGATGCATCCGGGGCCGATGAATCGCGGTGTGGAAATTGATTCGGCTGTCGCAGACGGCCCATGGTCGGTGATTCTGGAGCAGGTGGCCAACGGTGTGGCCGTCCGCATGGCGGTGTTGTACCTGCTGGCCGGTGAGGATGTGACGTAATGGCGACGCAGAGTCTTTTGCTCAAAAACGCGCGGCTCGTGGACCCGGGTGCAGGCCGCGACGGTCACTTTGACGTGTTGATCTCCGACGGGCGCATTGCGCGAATCGGCAAAGACCTTCCGGCCGGTGACGCACGCGTGGTGGAGGTGCCGCCCGGATGGGTCGTCACGCCAGGCCTGCTGGATATTCATGTGCACCTGCGCGAGCCGGGACAGGAACACAAGGAGACCATCGCCACCGGCACATGGTCGGCCGTCGTGGGCGGCTTCACGGCCGTCGCGTGTATGCCCAACACTGATCCGGTCAACGATTCCAGCTCGGTGACGCAGTTCATCCTGAAGCGTGCCGCCGAGGCGAACTTCGCGCGCGTCTATCCAATAGGTGCGGTCTCCGTTGGCCAGAGGGGCGACCAGATGACCGAGATGGGCGACCTGAGCGCCGCCGGCTGTGTGGCGTTTACTGACGATGGCCATCCGGTGCGGACCGCGATGCTGATGCGTCGTGCGCTCGAGTACTCGTCGATGTTTGACGTGCCGATCATCGAGCACTGCGAGGATCCGTCACTCAAGGCCGACGGCGTCGCTCACGAGGGCGAGGTGGCCGCGATGCTGGGGTTGCGCGGGATTCCCAGTGTGGCCGAGTCCATCATGGCCGAACGCGACATCGCGCTCTCGGAGATGACTGGTGGACGCGTGCACATCGCCCACATGAGTGCCAGGCAGACGCTCCGTGCCGTGCGAGAGGGCAAGTCACGCGACATCAAGGTCACGTGCGAGGTCGCACCCCATCACTTCACGCTCAATCACGAAGAGCTCGCCAAACACGGCGGCTACGACACGAACCTCAAAATGAATCCTCCTTTGCGGGAGGAAGCGGATCGTCTGGCGATGCTCGAAGGGCTGCGCGATGGATCCATCGACGTCATCTCGACCGACCATGCGCCGCACCACGCGGACGAAAAAGCCCTTGAATTCGACCACGCGCCCTTCGGCATCGTCGGCCTCGAGACCGCGGTGCCCATCTGCCTGGATCGACTGCTGCATGGCGAGGTGTTGTCGCTGCCGCGGCTGGTCGCGCTGTTGACGTGCAATCCGGCGCGCCTGCTCAAGTTGCCCGGCGGGACACTGCGCGAAGGCGAGCCCGCCGACATCACGATCCTGTCGCCGGACACGCAGGTCACCATTCGCACGGCTGAGCTGGTCTCCAAGTCGAAGAATTCGCCGTTCGACGGCTGGACCCTCCGCGGCGCCGTCGCCGCCACGATCGTCGGCGGCCGCGTGTTGTACGCCAACCCGAATGTCCCAGGCACCGCAGCACTGAGCACCGAGCACTGACCATGAACACACACCTGCAACGTCTCACCGACCACGGCGTATTGATGGTCAACGGCCACTTCGACTACGGCAACGGGTATCACGGCAGCGTATATCTGAATCCGCATCGACTGTTTCAACATCCGTCGACGATTTGGCGCTTCGCGCAGGACTTGATCGCCGCGATGCCGGGCGATCTCGTGTCGTCAACGGAGGTGGTGTCCGGCCCCGTCATGGGAGGCGCGTTGCTCGCCCACACAATCGCCGGCCTCATCGATGGCCACCGCCCGCTGAGTCAGCCACAGTCTCTGTTCGCGCCGCTCTCGATGGACGCGCAGGGCACGCTGGTGCTCCGAGAGTTTTATCGAGGAGTGGTGAAGGGACGCCGTGTGGTGCTGGTCGACGACGTGCGGAATACGGGGAAGACGTTTGAGCGCGCGAAGGCGTTGATTGAGGACGCGGGCGGCGTGGTCATCGCTACAGTCCAGATTTGCGATCGCCTCGAAGCGATGGTCGACCTCGGTGTGCCCAACATCGCGCTCGTGGAATATCCCGCGCCTGAAAACTTCCCGGTGGATACCTGCCCGCTCTGCAAGGCCGGGACGGGCATTACGAGTTTTTAGGGGTCCAGGGGTCCAGAGGTCCAGAGGTCCGTGGTGACATCAAAGCGAGGTGTGCGGACAGGGGACGTGTGG
>JBKJTD010000082.1:0-8610 GCA_046590915.1 Vicinamibacterales bacterium | reverse complement strand
ACCGCGATGCTGACCGCGATCCTGGCGTCCTCATGCGCCAGCATGGCGGAACCAAAGTCCGACGCCGTGCCGGCACAGACCTACAAGGCGCTGGTCGAGCGGTCCGAGGTGTGGGGTCCCACGCGGATCAGCGAGCTGAACATGCGTAGCGGCCCTGCGGAGAAGGATGGTTTCGAACCCCTCTCCACCGTACGCTGCAAGTACAAAAAAGAAGAGATGGGTGGCAAGACCCCGAAGTTCACCTGTGAGCTTCCTGGCGGCGACGATCTCAAGGTGAAGTACGGTCGTCAGAACGGCGAAATTTACGCCGAAGTCGCTGCGACCCGGATCTTGTGGGCGCTTGGCTTCGGCTCCGACCGCATGTATCCCGTCAAGGTGGAGTGCACCGGGTGTCCGGCAGAGTTGGCCAAGACAGACAGTAGCGCCGTTGTCACGGGAGACGTGATTCGCTTCGACTATGCGGCCATCGAGCGAAAGATGGACGGCGAGGAAATCGAGAGTGAGCAGGGACCGGGCTGGTCGTGGCAGGATCTCGACACCATTGCACCGGCCGCCCCGCACGGCCGCGCCCATCGCGATGCGCTGAAGCTGCTGGCCGTCATGCTGCAGCACACCGACACCAAACGGGAGCAGCAGCGCCTGGTCTGTCTTGACAAAGGCGTCGATGAGGACGACAAAGACGAGCTGGCCAAGTGCGTCAAGCCCTTCATGCTGATCAGCGACCTGGGGAAGACCTTTGGCAAGGCCAACGTGTTTAATGCCGACAACCCCGGCGCCGTGAATTTGAAGGCGTGGACCGAAGCCCCGGTGTGGGTCGGCAAGACAGGATGCACCGGCAACCTTCATCCGTCGCTGACGGGCTCACTCGACGACCCGAGAATCAGCGAAGCCGGCCGAAAGTTTCTGGCTGACTTGCTCGCACAACTCACCGTTGAACAACTCCGGGATGTATTTGACGTGGCGAGATTTTCCGACCGTACCGGAACTGATGCCCAGGCCGACGTTCAGGCCTGGGTGAGTGCATTCCAGGACAAGGCGGCCCAAATTGCTGGGCGCACTTGTCCAGAGACTCAGGGATACAAATGACTGTGTGGCGTTGCTGTTTGATCGTGTTCGTACTCCTGTGTGGTCCCGCGAATGCGGTGGCGCAGCAATCCTCGTCCAACCCGTTCCCGACGACCGGCACCAGCGCTCCCACGGTCACACCAGACACCGATGAGCAGTTGGTCGAACTCCGGCACGCCGCCATGCGTCTGCCGCTGGCCGCCGTGTTGGCGGCAATCCTGGCGCTGCGCCCGCGCCGCCGTGGCACACCACCTCGGTCGCCCGCAGTGATTCAGACGCAGGTCGTCCTGGCCGTGATCGGCGCGCTGGTCATGGCGGTGGTGGGCTCCAGCCTCGCACGCGCCTTTGGCATCGTCGGCGCGGCGGGGTTGGTCAGATACCGGGCCAAGGTGAATGACCCGAAGGATGCGGGCGTGATGTTGTCGACCCTGGCGGTCGGCCTGGCATCAGGCGTTGGCCTCTGGGTGCTGGCGATCTTCGGAACATTTTTTCTGTTGCTGGTCCTGTGGCTGGTCGAATCATTCGAGCCGATCGCCATGCGGCGTTTCGCGTTGCGAATCAAATCCAAGGATACGACGCAGCTGCGACCACGGGTTGAGGCCATGCTGAAGCGGAAGCGTGCGACGTTCGAGATCCGGACGGTCAGTCCTGAAGAACTGCATTATGAAGTGCATTGGCCGTTGGAACAGAGCACCGACGAGCTGTCGAAGCAGATCATCGAGATGGGCTCGCCTGACGGCACTGAGGTTGAACTCGAACAGCTGAAGGACAAGACGTGAAACTGACGGTGCAGCCCGAAGCCGGGATTGATCCGGTGCTCAGGGCTATACGTCATGCGAAACGGTCGATCGACATCGTTATTTTTCGTCTCGACATTCAGGAAGTCGTCACAGCCCTCAGCGCGGCCGTGCAGCGTGGCGTGGCGGTGCACGCCCTGGTGGCACACACCAATCGGGGCGGTGAAAAGACGCTCCGAAAGCTCGAGATGGAGATGCTCGAGACAGGGATCACCGTGTCCCGGTCGTCGGAGGACTTTGGCCGGTACCACGGCAAGATTCTCATCATCGACGAACGCACGCTCCACCTGCTGGGGTACAACCTGACCCGCCTCGATGTCGGCAAGAGCCGGAGCTTTGGCGTGGCGACGACCAAGCGTGAGCTGGTGCAGGAAGCCCTCAAGCTTGTGCTCGCCGATCGTGACCGCAAACCCTATTCGCCAACAGCCAAGCAGTTGGTGGTCAGTCCCGAGAACTCACGCGCGCGGCTGGCGGCGTTCATCAAGGGCGCCCGGAAGCAGTTGGCCATTTACGATGTGGGCCTGACCGACCCGACGATGATGCGACTGTTGTCGGACCGGCACAAGGCCGGCGTCGAGATCCGGATCATCGGCAAAGCCGGCAGAGGTTGTCCGGTGCCGGTACAGAAGTATTCCGGCAAGCGGTTGCACGTGCGAGCCATTTTCAGGGATCGTCGTCACGCGTTTGTGGGTAGTCAGAGTCTGCGTGAGCAGGAACTCGACAAACGTCGTGAGGTGGGACTGCTCATTTCCAACGGCAGGGTCGTGCGCGAGATGCTGGCGGTGTTTGACAGCGATTGGGAGCAGACCTCCCTGGGCGTGGAGCAGGCCACTCACAAGGACCACAAGGAGAGCAAGAAGAAGGACGCCAAGTCCGCGGCGTAAAAACGCCCGGCGCAGACGGCGGCTCACAGTATTCCCGGCGGTGCCGAAGTACGGCATCAGGCGACTTTCAAGAGTCGCGCATCGGTGAGTTTCTGCTGGTACCGCCCTTGCTATTGCTTGGGTATGGCCCAAGAAACGACCCTCCATAAACTGTTCATGGACGAACTCAAGGACGCGTTGCATGCGGAGAGACAGCTGCTGAAGGCGCTGCCGCGGATGGCCAGGGCTGCCACGTCCCCTGATTTGAAAAAGGCATTCGAGGCCCATCTGGCCGAGACCGAGGAACACGTCTCGCGCATCGAGGAGGCATTTGGTCTCCTGGATGAAACGGTGAAGACCAAGGTGTGCGCCGGCATGAAGGGCATCATCGAAGAGGGCGCCGATCTGATCAAGGAAGAAGACAAGGGCGCAGCACTCGACGCCGGCTTGATCGCGGGCGCACAGCGGGCCGAGCACTACGAGATGGCGGCGTACGGCACCCTCTGCGCATGGGCGAACGCACTTGGATACGACGAAGTCGCGGACTTGATGGCGACGACCCTTGAGGAAGAGAAGGCGGCCGACGAAACACTCACGGCGCTGGCGGAAGCCGGCATCAACGCAGCGGCGACCGCAGCATGAGCTGGAGGCGCGGCAGCCTGATGCGGGGGTCTCGGGCGTACACTCAGCCTATGGCACAATTTCACGGCGATCATTCGACGACCGAGTTTGCGGTGATTTGTCCTTACTGTGGAGAGCAGGTGGAGATCTACCTGGAGTCCGATGTTATGGGGACGATGATCCAGGACTGCGAAGTTTGCTGTCGTCCTTGGCAGGTGCATGTGGCCCGTGATCGGGACTATCGCTACATCGACGTCATTCCGGCTGATGCCTGACGCCCAATGACCCATGCCTTTTAGTCGCCGGCGCGCGGCAACGGGCATCGTTGGCGTGCTCGTCGTCGTCCTCTTGTGGTGGGTCCTTGACGGTCGGTCCGGCGACAGTGCGTCCCCCGGTGCGCAAGCGGTCGTCGAGACGACGAGTGTCGACGGGAGTGGACTCGCGCTGCCCAGGCGACTCGGGTCGCTGCGATTTGCGGTCATGGGCGACGTCGGCCGCGGGGACCAGGCACAGTACGACACAGCAGCGCAGATGGCCATCTGGCGCGAACGGTTTGATTTTTCATTTGTCCTGATGCTTGGCGACAACATCTACGCCGACGGCACGCCGGACGACTACGTCGCGCGGTTCGAGCGGCCCTACAAGGCGTTGCTTGATGCGGGCGTGACGTTTCATGCGGCCAACGGCAATCACGATCCAGCAAACATCCTGACGTATGTCCCGTTCAACATGAACGGCAATCGGTATTACACCTTCACGAAGCAGGAAGGCGCGCTGGGCCCCATCGGGGGACGCACCGTCAGATTTTTTGCCATTGATACGGTCAACCTCGACCGTGGGCAACTGACGTGGCTCCGCGATCAAATGGGAGTGTCGAACTCGGACTGGGAGATTTGTTTTTATCACCACCCCCTGTACACGTCTGGCCGATATCGAACCGGAGGGGCCTGGCTGCGTCGGACACTGGAGCCAATTCTGGTGCAGTTTGGCGCGGACGTCGCGTTGGCGGGGCATGAACACTTCTACGAGCGCACATTTCCGCAGCGCGGGATTTCACACTTCACGTCCGGGGGCGGTGGTGCGCTGCGTAAGGGGGACATCCGCCCCTCCACGATCATGGCCGCCGGCTATGACCAGGACACACATTTTCTCCTGATGGAGATCTCCGGCGATGACTTGTGGTTTCAGGCCGTCAGCCGTACGGGCCAGACCGTGGACGCCGGGCGCATTACACGACCGGCGCGTCCACCCGCGCCACCGTCGATGCGTTAGGCGAGCGGGGGGCAGGTTCGGCCGGCGATTTCTCGGACCTTGTCTTTGAAGGTGCCGACCCAGGCGGGCACGTCTTTGAAGCGCGCGCCGGTGAAGAGCGCGGCGAGTTGAGTGTCGGACAGCTGCGTGAGTTTCGAGGCAAGCAGGGTCCGGCCCTCCTCAGAGATCTGCATCGAGGTGAAGTGGCCGCCACGGTACGGCATCTCCTCCATCCCGATGACACATCCCTGGGCACCTTTCCAGATGGGCGTGTCCGCCCAGTGCTGGTGCTCAACTTTAGTGGGGCCAAAGGTCGCGCCCAGATCCTGGATGATCAGCATCGGTGTCTCGCATGGCGCGAGCGGGTCGTCACCGGCGCCCTCACGTGGCTCGCAGACCAGTCGCTGGTTGGAAAATTTGTTATCCCAGTGGCTCAGAAACATCGCGATCAGGCGCAACGCGTCCACCTCAGCGCGGGTCGCGCCGCCGAGGGAGGCGTCCACCGAGGGCAGCTCACTCCAGTCCCACCCTTCATGGGGATCAACTTCGATGGCCCGTCCCGCCCATTTTTTTTCCACCGCGACCCATGTGAAGTTGCGCACGCGCTCGTCACTGGTCAGGAGGTCGAGCAGCCCGGTGGCATAGAACGACTCGGCCAGGACCTGCATCTCGAAGGGAAATGGAGGGCAGCCGATGCATCGAAGATGCGGCACCATCGTGACCAGGTCGGCACCAAAGCCGAGCGCGGCGAGCAGTCGGGTGGCGGCAACCTCGCCGTACTTCTCCGGGGACCAACCGTACTTGACCTTCACCACGGTGCCATCGTCCAGGGCACAGTCAAACTTTGCAGTGGTCGCCTTGGCCTGTTTGGGCACGTACCGACATTGCAGCGGATTGGGGGACGTGCCGTACACGGCAGAGAAGGGATGGTGCCGCGTCTGCGACAGATCAACCGTCGCGATGTCAGGCGGAGTTGGCACAAACACGCGGGCACGCGCGATCAGCGCCTTGCGTGCTGCCCAAGGCGCGCCATTAAAGTCAACCTGAGGTTGCTCCCCCCACTCCTCATTGGCGAAGTGCACCAGTGGCAGACACAGCAGCAGGGCGAGGCCCACAAGTGCGATGCGGGTGACCATTCACAGACAGAATATCGAAGCCTGCCATCCCGGCAGGTGTCGGAGGATACAGCTCAGGGTGTCAGTCGATCCGAGTCGGCGACCACGGCCGGCGGGGTCGGCACCTCGGCCCATTCGCCCTGTGTGAGCTGAAACGTGCCGCGCCAGTAGTTGGTGAACGCCGACGTGGCCGGGTGCCACGCCATCCGGTCAATGGTCACGGTGTCCCGGTCCGCAATGCGGATGACGTTGAATGAATTGGGTTCCCCCCGCTCCCGCGTGGACATCGTGCCCGCCTGCACGAGCAACGCCGAGTGGCCGGCAATCCTGTATCGTGTGGCCGTGCCGCCGACATGGCTGATGTGCAGGTGGCCGGCGAGAAAAATATCAGTGCCGGCTGCGGCCAGTTTTTCCATGGCCATCCGCGACCGGCCAATCATCTTGTCCTGTCGCGCGCCCTTGGGCACATCAAACGGGTGATGCGTCACCACGATCTTCATGGCGCCAGGCACGGCCTCTTGCAAGCGTTGCGCCGCGCGGTCTGCCTGGCTGACGTTGAGTCGGCCCTCGTCACTGAACAGCACCGTCCGAACGCTGTTGAGCCCGACCACCAGCATCTCCGGATCGTCAAAGACCGGCTCAAGGTCTTCGGCGATATGCGTCCGGTAACCTGCAAAAGGCGACAACATCCTCGCCGGGACATTGAACATCGGCACGTCGTGATTGCCAGGCACGACCAAGAGCGGCCGTTGGAGCAGTTTCAGGAATGCGGAGGCTTGGAGAAACTCATGTCGGCGCGCACGTTGGGTCAGGCCTCCAGAGACCACAATCAACTCCGGGGACAGCTCGTTGATCCAGGTGGCCAGCGCGCTGATCACGCGCGGGTCGACACGAGGGAAATGCAGGTCGGAGGTATGCACGATGGTGCGCATCAGACAATCACCCGTACTGCGCCCGGACGCGCCTGGTAGTGGAGCGGCAGGTCGAGTGCAACGGTCTCGCCGTCAAGTGAGACCGTGAGTCGTCGAATTCGGGCGCTGGTGATGGTGAGTGCCGTCGTTGGGATGATTTCAAACGCGCCATCGACGTTGCTGTAGCCGAACAGGGACCGTAGTACGAACCGCGGCAGTTGCCGCGTCTGGATGCGCGGCGCCAGGTAGACGTACACCTGTCCACTGGTCAGGCGCTCCCGGGCGCCGACGTTGCGACCTTCGATCGTGTATTCGTTGTTGCCCACAAACACAAAGGGTGTACGCGTGGAGATCACACGGCCATTGAGCTTCAGCTGGACGTGCAGTCCGCGATAGGTTCGGAAGATTCGCCAGGCCGCGATGGCCATCGCGGTCCACTTGCGATATCCGGCCGCGCGCAGTTCCTCGCGAATCGCCACGGTATTTGGATACACCCCGATCGAGGAATTGTTGACGAACACGTGACCGTTCACCTCTGCGGCGTCCACCTGGGTGGTGCCACCGGCCACGACCGTGCCGATTGCCTCGGCGATGTCGGTCGGCAACTTCAGGTCCCGCGCAAAATGGTTGAGGGTGCCTGCCGGTAGCACTCCCAAAGTGGCGGAGGTGCCCTGCAGCGCACCGGCTACGGTGCTTACGGTGCCGTCGCCGCCGGCGGCCACGACCACCTCCGACCTCAGCGCTGCCACCCTCGCCAGCGCCTCAACATCATCGTCAGGCTTCAGCGTCACGATGTCGGGTGTCACACCAAGAGCGGCGAACGCCGCGGTAATGTCCTCGACGCGATCCGACGTGGTGCCGCCCGCCGTCGGGTTGACCAGGACCGTAATCACTGGAAAGTCATCTCGTGCTGCAGTTTGACAGGTCGGAGGTCAGATTTCCTGTGCAAGCAAGCACAGGGCCGTCTCAAGGCACTGATTTCCCACAGGTGTTTCCCGAGAATCTCCGAGGGGTCATACCCGAGCAGGGCGGTCAAGCGCGGGTTGACGGCGGTGATCTCGCCCGTCTCGCCGTCCAGCAGCATCATGCCGTCTTTCGCCGCCTCGAACAGGCGGGGGAACTGGAAACCTGCGGTCGGTGGAGCGTCAGTCACAGGCACACTCTGATGCCTGTTCACGGCGGGCGCAGTTTAATTTCGCACGTCGATGCCGACGGTTGCGCCGTGGTGTTACGTAGGTCGACGCAGCGCCGCGCGCGGATCCGACCTGCGCCGCAACAGCGCCACGAAGCAGGCCGTCGTGACCACCATCAGATACAGCAGCAGCACACGGGCAACCAGGGCCGGCAGCAAGCCCCCCACTTTGATGCGTCCGCGCACGACGAGGCGACGGTCGCGGTACCCCGTCAGGTTGTCGAAAAAACGGTCCCACGGGCGAGGCAGGGCGACCAGCGTGTCGTAGTAGGGATTGAGGCGGCCGAACCGATGTTGCGGCGACCAGCCCATGTAGTTGTTGTTGAGCACGAACGATTCGACAGGGAATCTCGTCACGATCTCGCGCAGGTCGTCGAGGTCGTAGTCGTGGAAAGTCGCGTCGGCGATGACTGCGGGCGAGGTCGGCGCCAGCAGGCGGGTACGGACATCGAATGGCGACAGGGGTACCCCCGTGTCGGCATCACGGAGATATCCGTTCAGATTCAGGTCGTAATAAAACCACGCCTGTCGTTGCTCGTCCCAGAGCGAGACTGAGTAGTGCCCTTCCTTGCCAGCGCTGTCGCTCCAGCGCACCATTTTTGAGTGGCCTCCCAGGCTTCTCCACAATGTGGCAAACACGACGGTGGCCTGGCCGCAGGAGGCCCGCCAGCCGTCCTGCATCAAATCCAGAAGCAGGTCAGGACCGTGGCGCAGGTCCTGCAGGAAACCCCGGTTCGGATATTTCCGAAGGCTGTAGAGGTGATCGCCGATTCTGCGGGCACGTTCGGGCGCCGA
>JBKJTD010000285.1:0-7002 GCA_046590915.1 Vicinamibacterales bacterium | reverse complement strand
CCCTGCCAACCCGTCACGAACACCCCTGTTGGTCCTGCCTGCTTCACGTGCGCTGGCGCTACTCAGCGCGGAATCACGATCTCCGCGCGGCTCCGCACGTGCAGTCCTGGCCGCTTCACTCTGACCCGAATCGTTCGTGCTCGGGCCGTGCGGTCCTCGTCACGAATCTCCACACCCAACAGGTAGTGCGCGGACGTCTCCCGCAAGATTCGGTCAAATGCGGCATCCGGTGATTGGTCTCGCACACGAACCACCGTTCCACCCGCCGCGCCGGCCACCTGCTCCAGACCGCTGGCCGCCATGGTGGCGTCGCGGAAGTAACTCGGTCGCAGTCCTCCCCGAGACGACCCCGCCTCCAGGAAACTCCAATCCAGATGCAGCACGAACACGGCGAGATTCGCCAGGGCCGCCTCACGACCCAACGCCGCAATCTCCGCACCCAACTGCGCTTTGCCAGATGCGCGATCGGTCGACACGAGGCCGCCGCTCAGTACGACCAGGATCTTGCGGTCGGGGATCGTCCCAAGGTCGCGAATGAGTCCCCGCAACCCTCCCACGCTCTGCGCGATCCTCGTTTCGATCCCGATGGCCATGCTCATCGCTTCCTGACGAATGTCGCCAAGTGAGCAGCCGCCACCGGGGCACTCGCGTGCCAGCACACGCCGGACCGCATTGACGTCTCCACTCGCGACGTCAAGCGCATCGGAGACGGACAGATTGAACCGGCTGGCCGCGTCCTCAAACAGTCCAGCGATGTGCTGCAGGGATCGACGCACCGCGAGATGATCTGACGTGAGATCGTGTTTCGCAGCTCCGGTGGGATACGCGAACAGGCCCACGAGATCATCCGGCTTGAGCTGATCCAGAAAACGCTCCGCCGCGTGAACGGCTGCCCGCGCGCTGGCAGCCTGAAGACTGTGCTCATCGACGGCGAGCACAAACATGCGCCGAGGCCTGACGGAACGTGTTGCCGGTTCGTTTGATTTGGCGCCGACTGTCGGCGAGCCCAGCACCCGTGTCGAATAGTCGACCAACTCGGCCGACACCACGCGACGACGCTGCCCACCCACCTGGACTTCGAAATCGTCAGGTGTCAGATCGCGGACCGGCTCACCACGTCCATCAACGACATGCACATCTACAACCGCCAGATTCACGCTGGACTTGAACGTCCGGCGTGGCTCCTGCACGGCCAGCGCCACTCCAACGAGAACGCTCGTCGCGAGCAATGGCCACATCGTCATCAAGTCACCAGTTCCCGGAAGGATACGCCGTTTACGAACCGGGGCGCATCTCCAGGTTAGAACGCCCCGTCGTTTACAATGCCGCTCATATGGCACACAAAGCAGCTGGCTGGTTGACGACCTTCAGTGCCCGGTTGCTGATCGTCGCGTGGATGGCGTCCGGCACCCTCCTGAGTCAGGCGTCGCCGCCGGCGCAACCGGTGCCGCCGGCGGTGCAGTACGCGACCGGCCCCATCGATGATGCTGAGATGGCTGCCCTGCTGAAGCAGTTCAATGTGCCTGGCGTCAGCATTGCCGTCATCAAGGACTTCAAGATCGACTGGGCCAAAGGTTACGGGGTGGCGGACACTGAGACCGGAATGCGAGTGACAACCGACACCCTGTTCCAGGCCGCGTCGATGAGCAAACCCGTGGCGGCGATGGTATCCATGCGGGCCGTGCAGGACGGACGGTTCACACTCGATCAGGACGTCAACACGATTCTGAAATCCTGGCAGCTGCCGGGTGGCGAGTTCACGAAAGATCGGTCGGTCACGCCGCGCAGCTTGATGAGTCACACCTCGGGGACCGGCGATGGATTCGGATTTCCCGGCTACGCGCCGGGCGCGCCGCTGCCGACCATGCGGCAACTCCTCGACGGGCAACCACCATCGAACCGTCGCGCGGTCAGACTTGAGCGTGCACCGATGGTCGGCTACAAGTACTCGGGGGGCGCCGTCCAGATCCAGGAGTTGGCACTGACCGACATCGTCGGCAAACCCTTCGTGGAGATCGCGCGCGATTGGGTGCTGAACCCGATCGGCATGACCAACAGCACGTTCGAGCAGCCGCTGCCGGCTGCGCGCGAGGCACACGCGGCGCGCGCACACGATCCGAAAGGCGTGCGCGCGGGAGATCCGTGGCACGTGTATCCCGAACACGCGGCAGCTGGGTTGTGGACGACGCCGACGGATACGGCGAAGTTGCTGATTGAAGTGCAACTGACGCTTGAGAGACGATCCACGAAGGTCCTGTCGAGGGCGATGATGCTCGAGATGGTCACACCGGTCGGGGTCGGTCCCTTCGCCGTGGGCTTCTCAGTGGAGAAGGCAGGAGAGGGCTGGTATTTCGGTCATGGCGGCAGCAACTGGGGATTCCGAGGCGACATGATGGCGCATCGCATCAAAGGCTACGGCGTGGTCATCATGACCAACGGCGATAACGGCGGCGCTTTGGTTGACGCGGTACAGAACCGCATACAGGCGGCCTACAAGTGGGACGTGCTCGACAAGCCGATTCCCCGGACCTACGGGCCGATCCGCCGCTGATGGTCCCAATCATTCTGCGCGTGAAAGTGAAACCGAGTGCCCGTGTCTCGGCGCTGACGCAGGAACCTGACGGCTCGTGGCTTGCCCGGCTGAAGGCAGCGCCGGTGGATGGCAAAGCCAATGAGGAACTGATCTCGCTAGTCGCAGCACACTTCCAGTGCCGGAAGGCCAATGTCCTCATCAAAACGGGTGCGTCTGCACGTGTAAAAGTGCTGAGGATCGACGGCCATTAAAAGGTCTCGGATCTCGATAGATCGCAGCGTCACCAGCGCAAGGCCGAGTGCCTTGGTGTGCCCGACGCCGCGCGTCCTTCAGAATACCGTGAGACAATGCCGCGCATATGCCGTTTGCCTTGTCCAAAGTCGCGCACATCGTCACCCTCGCCGCGACGTCGCTGGTCGTGGTCGCGTGCGGCGCGAGCGCTCCGACGAAACCAGAAGCGGCCGCGGCGTTGTCCAAGGTTAGCGAGTCGACGCTCACCCGGACTCTACCGTCGACGACCTACTGCATGACGGCGAATCCGGACTTTTCCTTCGCGAACCTCGGCCAGGTGGACTTCGTGGAAATGTTCCAGAACCTGAAAGACAAGGGGCCCCTGAACGACGCGACGACAGCCGGCGTTGTCCGCGTCGAACTCAAGGAGTTTCGGTTCGATCCATCCGGGCGCTCGCCGGATTCGTCGTGTGACGCGGTGCATGCACAGTCCAGGCAGAGCGGCTACACAAGCCGCCAGGTGCGCCTCGCAGTGGTGCGCACCACGCTGACGCCGAAAGCCACGGCCGCGGGCATCCGGTTTGACACGCCCATCGACGTGGCCACGCGGGAGGTCCTGGACGTGACCGACGTCCGCACCGAGCGCGGCGGGACCGCGGCTGTCAAATACACCTGGCAATGGAAGCCGACGAAGATGGCCGAGGTGATCGGCTACACGCCCGGAGCGCGGCAGGAAGCCACCGCACGCCTCCGTCGATCAGAAGGCGGCTGGGTCGTCAGTGACGCGGGAGTGAAGTAGTGACAACCGACTGACCCGGACATCCGCAGTCGAAATCTTGCAATACTGCAATACTGCGGGCGTGACCAAAGTCATCACCGTCAACGAACGCGGTGCCCTTACGCTGCCCAGAGAAGTGCGCGAGAAACTCGGCGTCACCCGTGGCGGCCATCACAGCGGCCGTGGTGCTGGTGACGGCTCCGGTCATTGCCGACTACGCCCCACAAGCGCCGACGCAGACGCCCACGGTGTCTGCGACCCACGCGACCCCAAAGGCGTCTTACTCTTCGGCCACTCAATGGGGGCCGCGAAGATCAAGGAACTGCGGATGCGGCGGCGGTGCACTCGACGCGCCCTTCTGCCACGTATACCGCTTCCGCGACGGCAAGGCGGTAATGTTCCAGCAATATACCGACACGGCACAGTGGGCACGGTTGATGACATAGACTCGACGGCCTTCCTCTCCGGGAGCAGGCCGGATAGGGTATACGCCATGAAGAATCCGTTGACCCCGGGCAAGTCCACCCCCGTCAAGTCGTGGATCGACTTTGCCCTGCTCGCGCGGGATGCGCGTCACTTCGACACCACGGTGATCGAGGTGGTGTCGTCGGCCGACCACGCATCGGTCCTCAAGGCGCTCAACGACGCCAACCGCCCCTATGCCGTCTGCATCCTGAAGCCCAGGTAACGACGCGCTACTTGCGATTGCGAATCGAATAGAGGCGATGCTGGGTCCTGATGAGAAGTCTGTCGCCGACGATCGCGGGCGTGGCCATGGAGAAGTCGTCGAGGGCGTTGACGCCCACAAGTCGATACTCGTCTCCCGCCTCGATGACGTAGGTATCGCCCTCTTCACTCAGCACGAAGACGTGGCCCTTATAGGCCCACGGTGAGGCCGTGAACGCGGAGGCCCCTGGCGCCACGCGCGATTGGTAGGTGCGTTCCCCCGTTGCGGCGTTGTGGCGCGCGAAGATGCCTTTGTCGTTGAGCACGTACAACGCATTCCTGTACATCACCGGGGTGGGCAGGTACGTGCCGCCGGCACGCCGGTCGTACCATACGACGTGTGCATTACTGGTGTCCGCATCCGGCGGCGTGATGTCGCCGGCCCCGCCTGCGCGGACCGCGGCAATGGGCTTGTTGTCGTCGGCGCCGCTGCCGGAGGTCACAAAGAGGACGTCATTTGACGCGAACGGGCTCTGAATCGCCACGCCGCCCATCCGGTTCAACCGCCACAACTCGCGGCCATCAAGGCTGTAGCTGATCGCAACCGCCGGGCCGAGCGTCACCAGTTCCGTGCGCAGACTGTTCTTCCACACGAACGGCGTTGACCATCCCATTTTGCGCGCCGGTTGCACAGTGCGTGGCGTGCGCCAAATCTCCTTGCCGGTGCGTGTGTCGAACGCCGCGACGAAACTCTGCTCCTCGTTGTCGTTCAGGACGAACAGGCGATCGTTGTGCAGCGCAGGTGACGCGCCGGTGCCCCAGTCACGCGTGGTGGCATGCGCCTTCATCGGCGTCGCCCACGCCGGCTTTCCGTCGAAGTCGTACGCAAACAGGCCGTAGTCGGTCAGATGGACATACACGCGCTCACCGTCGGTCGTCGGCGTCTCGGACGCAAAGCTGTTCTTGCTGTGACGTCCACCGGCGGGCCGACCCTTGTACATCTGCCGTTTCCACAGCTTCTTGCCGGTCCCGAGGTCGTAGCAATACAACATCAGACTGATGACGACCTCGTCAGGCATCTCGCGATCGCGCTCGTAGAGTTTCTTGTTGATCTCCGTCTGCGAGAGTCCCTGCTTCCGCAATTCGGCCATGTATTCGTTGCTGAAGTCGACGCCGAGCGAGGGGGGCTTCATCGGCTTGTCGCTCGTGGCGGCAGTGAGGAAGACGCGAGTGCCCCACACCACCGGCGACGACCAGCCAACGCCGGGCACGTCTGCGGCCCACTCGACGTTCTCTGTCTTCGACCAGCTGAGCGGCAGATTCGGATTGTCGGAGGTCGGATTCGAGTCGGGCCCCCGAAAACGTGGCCACTCCTGACCCTGTCCAGCCGTGAGCGTGGCCGCGCCGATCGCCGCAAAAGTCATCAACAACAGGGTGCGATGTCGCATGTCGCCCGCAATCATAACCACGATAGGCTCACACTGTGTTGCTCCCACCACCCGTGCTCGTCGCAGATGCGGTCGCGCTGTCCCAGCTTGTCACCGATCTGGCCACCAGTCCCTCCGTCGCCGTGGATACGGAATCGAACAGCCTCCACGCCTATCGCGAACGGGTCTGTCTCATCCAGTTCTCAACAGCCACCGCCGACTACATCGTCGACCCTCTGGCGATTCGAGACCTGAGCGCACTCGCGCCGTTTTTCGCGAGTCCGGCACACGAGAAGATTTTTCACGCGGCGGAGGGAGATGTGCTGGGCCTTGGCCGCGACTTCCAATTCACATTCGCAAACATCTTTGACACCATGTCGGCCGCGCGCACGCTTGGCTGGCCGCACGTGGGCCTGGCGGCGGTGCTCAAGGCCGAGTTCGATGTCACGCTGAGCAAGACCCATCAGCGCGCGGACTGGGGACGGCGCCCGCTGAAGTCCGACATGCTCGACTACGCGCGGCTCGATACCCACTACCTCCCATCGCTCCGCGACCGGCTGTATGTGGCGCTCACCGCGAGCGGCCGCTGGGCCGAGGCGATCGAAGACTTCGAGCGCGTTGCCAGAACGCCACCACCCGCAATGAGTCAGACGCCGGACCCCCAGGCGTTCTGGCGCGTGAAGGGGGCCCGCGATCTCACGCCTCAGCAAGCGGCGGTGCTGCGGGCGGTATTCGCGTACCGTGACACCGAATCGGCGCGAACCAATCAGCCGCCCTTCAAGGTCATCGGCGAGCCGACGCTGCTCGACATCGCCCAGCGCACGCCGCAGACCCTTGATGCTTTGAAGGCCGTCGTCGCCATGACCCCCGGCCAGATTCATCGGCATGGGCACGCGCTGCTTCGCGCCGTTGAGCAGGGCTGTGGCGCGACTCCCCCGTCACCCCCAGTCGTCGAGCGGGCGCCCGACGATGTACGGGATCGGTATGACCGGCTGCAGCACTGGCGCAAGACACGGGCGCAGGCTCGCGGCGTCGAATCGGATGTCATCCTGCCGCGCACGACGTTGTGGGATCTCGCGCGTCGGCCGCCTCGCGCGCTCGCGGATCTGGATGACATCGTGGACTTCGGACCGACCAGGCGCACGATGTACGGCCAGGAAATCATCGCGGTGATCGCTGCGCAATAGGCTGGCGACACCGATTGACCCGCACCCCTGATTGCCCTACCATCAGCCAAGCTCCCCATTTCAGGTTTGATGCCACGTCCGTGGCGCCAGGAGGGTCTCTGTCATGCACTCAGTCACTCGCGGTCTTCCGGTCATCGGTCTCGCGCTCGGCATCGGCGTCTTCGCATCGTCTGGCACACC
>JBKJTD010000254.1:0-8068 GCA_046590915.1 Vicinamibacterales bacterium | reverse complement strand
CGCCGACGGCCGTGTCGATGCTCCACGCCGGCGTGTTGATGAAGCTCGGCGCTTATGGCCTCTTGCGACTGGGCCTCGGCCTCACGCCCGAGGGCGCGCTGCAGTGGGCGTGGCTGGTCGGCGCCATCGCGTGCATGAACATCGTGTATGGCGCGCTGAGCGCGATGGCACAGAAGGATCTGAAGTACGTCATCGCGTACTCCTCCGTCTCGCACATGGGCATCGTCATGCTCGGCGCCGCGACGTTGACCGAGAGCGGGTTGAACGGATCGGTCTTTCAGATGTTCGCGCACGGGATCATGACCGGCCTGTTCTTCGCGCTGGTCGGTCTGGTCTACGAGAAGGCGCACTCGCGGGAAATTTTCAAGATGGGCGGCTTCGCGACCATGATGCCCGGCATCGCGATTGCGTTCACGATCGGCGGGTTGTCGTCGCTGGGATTACCTGCCACGGCAGGATTTGTCGCGGAGTTTCTGACGTTCCTGGGCGCGTGGTCCTCCGCACATTCGTGGTGGCTGTTCCCGGCGGTCATAGGCGCATTCCTGACATCGATCTACGTGCTTCGTGTCGTACGTGCGATCTTCTGGGGTCCCAAGAGCACCGATCCTCACTTCCAAAATCTGCCTGACGCTCAGGGCACTGAATGGGTGGCGATTGTCATCCTTGTGGCGACCTTGATCATCTTCGGCGTCGCACCTCGCCTCGCTCTTGATCCGATTGATTTGACGACGATGGCGTTGCTGACGCGGTTGGGGGTGCTGTGATGGCGACGTGGGCGTTCCATCCGTCGTATCCCCTGGCGCTTGAAGCGGCGGTCGCCGGTCTATTGCTGATTGTGTTTCTGCTCGGGCTGATCCGCCGCGGTGCGACCGACGCACTCAACGGCTGGCTGACACTCGGGGGGCTGGTCGCCATCGGCGTCATGGCGTGGAACGCGGAGCCTGGTCGCGTGGTGCTTGCAGGCACGGTGGTGCTCGACGAGCTGGCCGTCTTCATGAAGCGGTTGTTCATTGTCTCGGCGGCACTCAGTGTGTTGGCCACGCTCGCGTGCACCGACCATGCGTTCTGGCGCCGGTCGTCCGAGTATTTCGTGATCATGCTCGCGTCGCTGCTCGGGATGCTGGTGCTGGCGTCTGCGCGCGAGTTGATTCTGTTGTTTGTCGCCTTTGAGCTGATGTCGATCCCGCTCTATTTTTTGACCGGGTTCCGGAAGCAGGAAGCGGCGGCGCCT
The DNA here is from genome assembly GCA_046590915.1 of Vicinamibacterales bacterium. GTDB lineage: Bacteria > Acidobacteriota > Vicinamibacteria > Vicinamibacterales > SCN-69-37 > SYFT01. The sequence continues at coordinate 6,837 of JBKJTD010000254.1, read as the reverse complement.
GAGGGCGCGATGAAGTTTTTCGTCATCGGCAGTGTGTCGTCGGCGATTCTTCTGTACGGTCTGTCATTTGTCTACGGCGCCACCGGCACGACCGACATCGCGGCGATCGGTCCCATGTTGTCGGCGGGCAATCCGTTGCTGTTGCTGGGCCTCAGCCTGGTGCTCGCCGGGCTCGGGTTCAAGATCGCCTCCGTGCCGTTTCACATGTGGGTGCCCGACTCGTATGAGGCCGGTGGGACGCCCTTTGTCGCGTGGCTCTCGATCGCTCCTAAAGCCGCCGGATTTGTCGTCATCCTGAGGCTCTTTGTCGAAGGCGTGAATGACGCCACGGCGTTGTGGGTGCCAATCGTGTCCACGCTGGCCGCCGTCTCAATCGTGGCCGGCAATCTGCTCGCGATCCCGCAGACGAACATCAAGCGCCTGCTCGCGTATTCCGGCGTTGCGCATATCGGGTATCTGCTCCTGGGGCTGGCGGCGATGTCGGTGTCGGGCGTGGGGATGGTGTTGTTCTATCTGGTCGCGTACATGTTCGGAAACATGGGCGCGTTTTTTGTGGTGCAGGCCGTCTCGGCGTCAACGGGCACGGACGAAATCACGGGTTATCAAGGCCTCGCGCGCCGTTCGCCGGCGCTTGCGCTCGCGTTTCTGTTGTTCCTGCTGTCGCTTGGCGGGATTCCGTTTGTGGCCGGCTTCTGGGCGAAGCTGTTCATCTTCTGGGCGGCGGTGGAGCAGGGCATGTATGGGCTCGCGTTCCTGGGCGCGGTGCTGACCGTGGTCGCGCTGTATTACTACCTCGTGGTCGCGCGGCGCATGTATATCGAGGCGCCCACCAACCCCGCTCCGGTGCGGGTGCACGCGGCGCTGCAAGTCGCGATTGTGCTGTGCCTTGGAGGCATCATCGGAATGGGCGTGTATCCGCAACCGTGGGTGCAGGCCTGTCTGCGGGTCGCGTTAACGATGTTCGACGGAGTGTAAGCGCGCATAGGGTCATCATCCCGAGCAGGTAGAGGATGAACACTCGCGCGCCGTGGAAGGAAAACCATCCCGCCACAAGGATTCGCCCTTCAACAATCAGTCGCCGATCGCGACCTCCGGTGAGGTTGTCGGCAATCCGATCCCATGGGTGCGGCAACGCGGCCAGTGCGGGATAGAACCGATTCAGCAATCCGAACCGGCGCTCCCTGGACCAGTGCAGATAATCGTTGTTGAGGACGTAGGTCTCTCTGGGGAAGTCGCGCACGGTCGTGATCAGGTCGTCGAGCGTGTAGTCGTGATGGGTCAGGCTGGCGGTCACGTGCACGTCCTCACCGGTCAGCAGGTTGGCGCGCAGGGCTGCGACTGACAGCGGCGTCACCCCGTCATCGTCGTGCGCAAAGCCATTGAGGTTCATATCGTAGTAGAACCAGCGCTGTCGGTCCGCGTCCCAAAGTTCCATGGCGTAGTGGCCGATGGTGCCCGAACCTGCGGCCCATCGGACCGCGCGCGAGTGTCCCCCGAGACTGCGCCAGAAGGTCGCGAGGATCGTGGACATCTGCCCACAATCGGCGTGTGCCCCTGTGAGCATTTTTTGATAGACGACGTCGGGACCGAAGCGTAGATCGCCGATGAGGTTGCCGCTGTCCGGTCGTCGGAGGCTGTAGATGTAGTCGGCAAGCCTGCGCGCGCGGTCACCGGCGGTGTCTGCACCCGCGACAAGCGGTGACGCGATGGCACTGTAGTTTGTGAGAGCCTCGACCGGGTCCTCGGTGTAATCAAAAAGGAGTGCCAAGTCGTCCGGGGAGGCGTTGACGGTCTGTTCCGACGGCACTTCGTGGAAGGCGTACAGGACCATGCGCACGTGGTCCCAGTCAGAGACAAACCACCCCAGCAGGGCGGCGTGGGTGAGCAGGAGGACGAGAACAAATTGAGGACTGACATGCCCGCCCCAGACGTAGGTTGAGGCAGGTTGCCAGCGGCCCTTGAGAGTGTCGCTGTCGTCTGACGCGTCGGTCATGTTCTCGATGGGGCGAAGGCTGCGGCCAGCCAGGTCCGCTCTTTCTGCGAGTCCACCGCCACCTGGCGCAACTCCATTTCCGACACGACCAGGCTCGCGATGTCGACGGCGTCCTGAATGTGGGCGTCCGTCCACGCACGAGGCACCATGTCGATCGCGCAGAATGCGCCAATCACCTCGCCGGAGAGCAACACGAGCGGCGCACCGAGGTACGCCGCCACACCGAGCGATTTCACGGTGGGCACATGTTGGTACACAGGATGCGCGCGGGTATCGGGGATTACCAGCGGTGCATCGCCCGCGATCGTGAAATGGCAGAAGGTCTGGCCGGTGAGTTGCCGTTCGGAGGCCAGCGGTTCGCCAAATCCACAGTGACTCAGGTAGAAGTCGCGACTCTCATCAACCAGGGAGATAAAGGTCGCCGGCACACCGAGCAGGCGTGCGCCAATTCGTGTGAGGCGGTCAAATCCTTCCGTGGTAGGGCTGTCAAGCAGTCCGGTGGCTCTGAGGGCGGCAAGACGACGTGGACTGAGCAGGGGAGACGGGACCTCTGCTTCAAGGAACGTCTCCGCTTCAGGTGAGATGCCATGGGTGGTGATGACGCCGTACCGTCGTTCCAGATAGGCCTCGACGCTGATCCACTTTCCCTCGTACCTGACCGTCCGCGTCCAGGCGCAGAGGGTGACACGCTCGACGTCTGGGGGGGAATCAGTCATTGCATCAATCATCAATCGAAAAGGTCGCGCAATCCCGAATCATTTTGCCCGCTCGAGCCAGGTTTGCATGCCCCCGATTGCTCGGCTAGACTGCGCCGGAGGCTGGGGCGGCACACGCGCCGTCAGATAATCTGCATGAAACTATTGATCACGGGCCTGTTCGTCGTCTTGGGCGTGGTGCCGTCGACCACGCCTGTGCAGCCGCCGCGCGGAGGCCGTCCGAACATCATCTACATCATGACCGACGACCACGCGGCGCATGCGATCGGCGCATACGGGTCAAAGGTCAACACGACGCTGCATCTCGATCGGCTGGCCCGCGAAGGTGCGTTGCTGACGTCGGTGTTTGCGACGAACTCGATTTGCACGCCCAGCCGGGCGGCTATCCTGACCGGACAGTACGCCCACATCAACGGCGTCACCATGTTCAACCGGTTCGACAGTTCGCGCATGACCGTGGCGCGGTTGCTCCAGCAGGGCGGCTACTACACCGGCATGGTGGGCAAGTGGCACCTGGGCAGTGATCCGGTCGGATTTGATCGATGGGAGATCCTGCCGGGGCAGGGGGCATATCGGGATCCCGTCTTGTATACGGCCAGCGGCGAGAAGACCTACACAGGCGAGTACGCCACCGACGTGATTACGGACCGCGCGTTGGACTTCCTGCAGACCCGCGCGCGTGACAAGCCGTTCTTCCTGATGATGCACCACAAGGCGCCGCATCGCCCGTGGCAACCCAACGACGAGCATGCCGCCCACTTCGCCACGCAGCGCATCCCTGAACCAGTTACCTTCTGGGACTCCTACGCCACGCGCACGGACGCGCTGCACGAGAACCAGCAGCGTGTGGCCGCGGACTTGACCAATCGTGATTTGAAGCGCACTCCGCCCGAGGGGCTGATGGGACCGGAACTCACGCGGTGGTTGGGGACCAAGCCCGAGTCGGTGACGATCGTGCGGGACGGCAAGGACGTGACGCTGACAGGCGAGGACCTGACACGCTGGAAGTATCAACGGTACATGCAGGACTACCTGGCCACCGTGCAGTCTGTGGATGACAGCGTCGGGCGCGTGCTTGCGTACCTCGACACGGCCGGCCTTGCCAGGAACACGGTGGTGATCTACACGAGCGATCAGGGCTTCTTCCTCGGCGATCACGGCATGTTCGACAAACGCTTCATGTACGAGGAATCGATACGGATGCCGTTTCTGGTCCGTTGGCCCGCCGGGATCAAGCCAGGCACCAGGAGCGATGCGTTGGCCCTCAATGTCGACTTCGCGCCAACGTTCCTCGAGCTGGCCGGCCTCCGGGCTTCCACCGAGATGCAGGGGCGCAGTCTGGCGCCGGTGTTGCGCGGCCGGACGCCGAGCGACTGGCGCTCGTCGATGTATTACCGCTACTACCACGATCCCGGCGACCACAACACACGCGCACACTACGGTGTTCGCACGCGCACACACAAGCTGATCAACTTCTGGAAGAAGGATCAGTGGGAGCTGTTTGATCTGACGACTGATCCCTACGAACTGCACAACCTGTACGGTCAGCCAGGTCAGGAGGCGCTGACCGCGTCGTTGAAAACTGAACTGGCCCGATTAAAACGCGACCTGCGCGATGACGATCAACTGGCAGACGTGCAGTTGCCCAATGGCGTTGACGGTCCCGTAGCCAAGCTGAGAGGCAAGTAGCCAGCATCGTTTAAAAGTTCTGGGGGAGGCTTATGCGTATCACTCGAGTTGTCTTCGTCGTCGCAGTCGTCATCGCCGTTGTGGGGTCTACTCCGCGGGCCGAACAGGCCCAGGCGGGCAAATACATCGACAAGTCCACGTTCTTCGAGATGGAGTCGGTCTCCGATCCGCAGATCTCGCCAGACGGTACGACGGTGCTGTTCTCGCGCGGGTTCGTCGACATCATGAAGGATCAGTCGGCGTCGAACCTCTGGGTGATTGGCGTGGACGGCACTCGCCTTCGGCAACTGACCGATGGCACCTGGAGTGACGGGTCGCCGGTCTGGTCACCCGACGGAAAGCGGATTGCGTTCCTGTCGAATCGATCGGGGTCCACCCAACTGCACGTCATGTGGGCCGACACACGGGAGATGTCGCAGTTGACGCGTTTCGAACGCGCGCCCGGCGGCGTCCGTTGGTCTCCCGACAGCAGCCAGATCGCCTTCACTGCCTTTCTGCCCGACGACACCCCGGTGCTGCCGGTGCGCCTGCCACCGGTGCCGAAAGGCGCTCAACTGGCGCGCGGAGCGGTGGTGGTCGATCGTCCGTCATGGGCCTCCGATGGCAGCGGGCCGACCGTCAAGGGATTCACGCACGTCTTCACCGTCGACGCCACCGTCGGTGGGACGCCGCGACAAGTCACAACAGGCGCGTTCAATCACAATGGACCCTCATGGTCGGCTGACGGCAAGACGATGTTTGTTTCGGGGATTCGAAAGCCGGATGCCGAGTACCTTCGCGGCGATTCGGAGATCTACGCCATCAACCTTGCCACATTGGCGGTCACCACTCTGACCGACCGCGCGGGACCCGACAGCGGACCGCAGGCCTCGCCCGATGGCCGCTGGGTGGCCTACACCGGCTACGACCAGAAGAACTTCACCAGTCACCTGTCGAGCCTGTTCATCATGGATCCCGCCGGCGGCCGTAAACGCACGTGGGCGGGCGCCTTGCCGAGTTCGCCCTCGAACGTGGAGTGGGCGCCCGATGGGTCAGGCGTCTTCTACTCGATGCAGGAAGCCGGCGAGGAAAACACGTACTTCGTCACCGCCGATATCGGTGTGCCGCCCAGAAAGATGACGACGGGGGCGCATGTGTTGACGTCGGTATCAATGGCCAATAACGGCATGGCCGCGGCGATTCGGGGCAATGTCACCTCACCTGGCGCGCTGGTGTCGTTTCCCATGGCGAAGCCGTCGGCACTGACCGTACTCGTTGACGTCAACAAGGATGTGTTGGGCGATCGTGTGATTGCGCCCGCCGAGGAAATCTGGGCAACGTCTTCGGACGGATTAAAAGTGCAGGGCTGGTTGATGAAGCCGGCCAATTTTGATCCGGCCAAGAAATATCCGATGGTGCTGTGGATCCATGGTGGCCCCTGGAGCATGTATTCGGTCAACTGGAACTGGGCGTATCAGAACTTTGCGGCCAACGGGTACGCGGTGTTGTGGACCAATCCTCGCGGGTCGACTGGGTACGGCCAGGACTTCGTCAACGGGATTCAGCACACCTATCCCGGCAAGGACTATGACGACTTGATGGCCAGTGTGGACGCGGCGGTCGCCAAGGGGTGGATCGATTCGAGCAATCTGTTCGTGTGTGGTGGTTCGGGCGGTGGGGTGCTCACGGCCTGGATCGTGGGGCACACCAATCGGTTCCGTGCGGCGGTCTCGATGCGACCGGTCATCAACTGGCATTCGTTTGTCGGCACGACCGACGGAACGAGCTGGTACAACCAGTTTCAAAAGTACCCGTGGGAAGACCCGATGGAATACGCGGTGCGATCGCCGCTGCATTACGTCGCCAATGTCACCACGCCGACCATGGTGATGACCGGCGAGGCGGACCTGCGGACGCCGATGGCGCAGAGCGAGGAGTACTACCGCGCGCTCAAGGTGCTGCGCAAGGCCGATACGCTGCTCGTGCGCATGCCCGATGAATTCCACGGCTGGCGCCGACCCTCGCACCAATTGCTGCAGCAGCTTTATCTGATGGCGTGGTTCGAAAAATATCGGACACCCGAGAGTAAGGCGGCCGTGCCCGTCTTCGACAAATAGCGAGGGGGGACGGCCGGCTACCGCTTGAGGATCTGCAGGATCCCGTCCTCGAGCATCAACGCTTCGATCTCGGCCACCGTTCGCGGCAGGCCGCGCGACAACACTTCGTGCCCGGTGTCGGTGATCGCGACGGTGTCCTCGATCCGGATCCCGATCTGCTCGTCGATCCTGAACAGCTGGATGTCGCAGGCGAACACAAAACCGGGCCGGAGCACTTCGTCCGGGCCGGCAAACGTGCCCATGACGTCGTGCGTCGCCATCCCGATGGAGTGGTTGTAGCCGCCGTAGCGAATGATGCTCGCGAAGTCCTTCGCGAAACGCTGCAGACCGTGTGCGACAAGCG